>NZ_WTLC01000043.1:0-39519 GCF_011378875.1 Pseudoalteromonas sp. Z9A5 | reverse complement strand
ATGAGGGTTCGGTGTAACGTTTTTTAGCGAATTCAATTATACCTTATCCTCATGCTGTTTGTTTTTTATACCGCAAAGATCAACACGCCCTAGTTGTATGTGCATTACTTGCGATATTAATGCCTTACTTTGCAAAAGTGCCGGTTGTTATAGCAATGGCAAAATTAGGTCGATACGACAATAAACATCCAAGGGCGCAACAAAAAAATTAACCGGCTTTGGTGCACGGGCGCTCGCTGCTCATCAAAACTGTTTTGAATCGCTCGCTGTTTTTGCTGTCGCTATTGCAGTTGTACTCGGCACTAACTCTGTAGGTGCAGTGACCGAAACGCTAGCGGTTACGCATATTGTGTCGCGTATTTTGTATTGCGTATTTTACTATATGAACCTAGATATAATTCGCTCATTAGTGTGGTTTATTGGTTTGGGTACAGCCATTGCCATGATTGTGGTGAGTTTGTAGGTTTATACTTTAAAACCACAAAGCAAGCAGCCTAAAAGGGCGCTTGCTTTGTAGTCTTGAACAACTCGTGGCGTTAATGCGATACTTTAATTCGCTCAATTAAATCGGTAGGCGCCACTTCACTATTAATCGCAAAATCTAGTTGTACAAGTACATCTTCAAAACCTGAATCAGATGCTTTATATTTCCATTTTGCTAGCGCCTCTTTCGCTGATTTATCAAAAATATCTTTAGGTTTTGATTGAATAACACTAATGTTTTTTGTTTTACCGTTTGCTGCAATATCGTATTTTAATACAACAGAGCCGCTGATCCCTTGTTGAGCTGCTTGTATTGGATAAGCCGGTTCAATGCGTATTGTTGGTGAAATATGTTCCTCTTGCGTTTTATTTACTTCAGGTTGCTTTGCAATTGCTAATCCGCTTAGCATACTTGCGGCTACAAGTAATAAGCCACCTTTAGCAAGCTTTGAACGCTCCCCGCTGTGTTTTATATTAATTAGTCGTTGTAACATGGTTTTTTTATCTCCGTAGTGTGAATAAGCCATAAGTCCTGTGGGCGCATTTGCCGCGCAGTTTATTAAGGCTTTGCTATATAAAATATGTTGTTGTGTGGTTTTATTGCTAAGTACCCGTTCATCACAAGTGAGCTCTTGTAGTCGGCGCATGCTTGCGTAACAAACCCAAGCTAGTGGGTTAAACCAAAGTAAAATAGTAGGTAGTAATATAAGTGCGTTTGTTAGGTTGTCTTTACGTTTAATGTGTACGTTTTCGTGCTCTAAAATAAGCGCTAATGTGGCTTTATCAAACTGGGTATTGTAGTTACTTGGTAACACCAGCTTGCTGTTTAAAATACCGACCACCATTGGCGTTGCTACATGTTGACTGGTGTAGGTTTTAACACTAGTGGCAAGAGTGCCTTCAAATTGGGTTAACTCAGTTAACTGCAGGCTTTTAACAAAACGGGTATGCGTAATAAAACTAGCTATTAATAACCCTGCGGTAATGAGTACATACATGAGCGCCCAGCTAATACCCATCTCATGTGTAAAGGGCTGATTAGGGGTGATTAAGTAATGGCTAATATTACTATTTTGCAGTGGTTTAACCGCATTTGGTAAATTAGCAATCACCAATGCCGCAGGTAATAGCCATGCTAATTTATATACAAATCGCGAGCCAAGGGCTTTTAAACCAAATCGCTCGAGTAAAATAAATCCACAAAACAGAATACTTAATAGTAATTGCTGCTCAATCAACCAATTAAAACCAGTTTGAATAACCATGTTAATCCCTTACTTTTGGTTTTTTTCCCAGTCATCTATAACTTTTTTAAGCTCGTTTATGTCTTGCTGAGAAAGCTGCTCCGATTTAGCAAAACCACTTACAAGTGGCGCAATACGTCCACTAAAAAAGCGCTCAATAAAGTTTTGGCTTTCTTTTAAGGTGTAGTCGGCGCGCTCCATACAGGGCATATAAATATATTGGCGACCTTCTTTTTCAAATGTAAGTGCGCCTTTTTTTACTAGTCGACCTAGTAGGGTTTTAATGGTTTTTTCGTGCCATTGCTTATCGTCGCTTAAGCGCTCAATTATTTGACTCGCGGTGGCCGGGTAGTTAATCCAAAGTGCGTCGAGCACGTCAAACTCTGCTTTTGATAACTCAATCATGCTATTGCCTACAAATGTAATCTTTAATTAAAGACTACACCTGTAATCCTTAATTGCAAGTTTATTTTTTAACTTTCTAGCATGTTCTTTAAGCTAATAGGTAGGGGTTAGGTGCGGGATTTTAAAATATCGTTTTTGTTTATTTGTATATACTGCCCTTCACAAAGATTTAAATCCTCAAGTACAAGGTCACTAAATTGCACTCTATATAAATCAATAACTTTGTATCCGCAGTAATGCGCCATTTTACGTATTTGCCTGTTTAGCCCTTGTTTTAAAACAATACTAAACTGATTGCTGGCTATTTTATTTACCTCACAAGGCAGAGTTATGTGTTTATCAACGGGTACGCCTGCTGCCATTTTTTTACAAAAAGCATCGTCTAAAGGCTTATTTACGGTGACTAAATAATGTTTAGGCTGGTGGAAGTCAGGATGTATTAGTTGATTACAAAAATCCCCATCGTTGGTCAAAATAAGCAAACCACGAGAGTCTTTATCTAATCGACCAATAGGGTAAACGCGGGTGAGTGTGGGCAAATGGTGAATAAGGCTGGCTGGGTCATCAATATTTAATTTGCAGTCAATACCTACTGGTTTGTGGTACGCAAAATAAACTAAATCGGCAGCACCTTTAATTTCTTTTTCATTCACTATTACAATGTCTTGCTCATCAACGTGATCTATATGATTCGCTGGGCGATTATTTACAGTCACCACACCTTCATCAATTAAACGCGATGCCTGTTTACGAGAACAAATACCTGCATGGGCAATATATTTAGCGAGTCGGATTTTTGTGCTCATAACGTGTGGCGCCAGCGGCTAATAAAAATTTGATCGTGATTATAGCAAAGCTGCGTATCGATAATGTTAAATAACCTGAACTCAGGTTAAATATAAAAAGGTAGCCAAGATGGGTATTAAATTTTCACAGTTAAAGAAGCATGAGCCGCTACAAAAAGTCATTGTTCACTCGTTAGATATGGCGCTTTATCAAGTATCGGTAATGATTAATAACGTTGAATACTATGTCACAGAAGACAGCGGTGAGTTTTTAAGAGCGCTAAGCCCACTGCATGTTCAAAAGCGTTTTGACAAAATAGCGTATGCCGAAATGGTACTGCGCCAAACAAGCGCTTACGACGAAATGTGCGGTCAGCCATATAAAACCAGCAGCAATATGCTTGAAGTACCTTACGGTAAAAATAATCTTTATTGATTGAGCTAATTTGCTAGTATCTGCCTTTTAAGGGCGGCACATGTATCAATTAAAAGCAGATAATACCGATGCGTTAAACTCAGCGCTTCGCACAAAAATGGTTGAATTTAACGCCCAGCATTTTGATGCGCAAAGAGTGCCATTAGGCTATAAATTTACTGATGAGCAAGGCGAGCTTGTTGCCGGTATTAGTGGGTGTGTGTTTGGAAATTGGCTGATGATTAGTTGGCTTTGGTGTAGCGATAGTGCGCGAGGGAAAGGGCTTGCAGATAAATTGCTAACGGCACTTGAACAAGCTGCTATTGAGCTAGGTGCTACAACTGCTCAGCTTGATACACTTGATTTTCAAGCAAAACCTTTTTACGAAAAGCGCGGTTATAGTGTTAAGTATCAACTTAATAATTACCCACGCTCAGGTACGCGTTATTTTATGGAAAAGCCACTTTAATTTTTGTTGGCTATTTTGCTTTTAGTGGCTCGCCTTCAAAGGTAATACCTAAAAATGGTGTTGCCTCTGGTGCTAACATAAAAGTGCGAATATTTAGGTGATCATCGCCTTTTGGGTTTTGCAGCACGTCGTCTCGGTAAAATTTACCAAAACAATCTAAGGTATTTTTTTTACTTAAATCGTTTAATTTAGCAAATGCAAAAATTTTACACGAACCGTTGTTCTCACTCGCAGAGCTAAGTAATCCATGGTTATTAAAGTCGCATGCGGTAAATGTGTAATTTGCCTCAATAACAGCAATAGTATCGGTAAATTGAATGCTTTTTGGGTTTTCTGCAAGGGTTGCTAAGTAGTCATTTAACGTCATGTTTTATTCTCATATTTTATAATTATTTAGCGCTCAACTCTAGCTCATCTGTTTGCTGATTTATATTGAATTTAAATCGCGATAAAAAGTTCATTCCTAGTAAACCTTGTCCGCGTGTGTTTTCAATGCTCAACACTTCAAAACCATAAATAATTTGCGAGCCTACCTTAAATGACTCAATTTGATAACGCTTTACAACAATTTGACCGTTAGCTGTATTAACTGTTACATCACCTAAATACAAAGGCTGTGGCGAAATTTGGTTAATAATATTACTAGGCAGTGAGGTGACGCTTGCGCCTGTATCAATCATTAGTTCGGTTGACAGATTACTATTTATTTCGGTGTTTATTAAGTAATGCGCGCCATAAGGCGTTAGGGTAACGAAGTCGTCTTGCGATTGCGCTTTATTGATCATAGCTTGCAGTGCTTGCACTTGGTTTTTTAGGCTGTGTTGGCTTGGCATTCGATCAAGCGTTGCTTGTGCGCTAATTAAATCGCCTTGCTGATAGTAGGCGTACGCAAGCGGATATAAAAACTGTGCGTTATCGCTTTTATAATCAAGCCAAATTTGTGTTTGCTCAATAATAGCTCGCCAATTTTGTTGCTCAGTTAATATGTGTAATTCGTTTTGAGTGAGCGTATTTAAGCGTGTATTTGTATTGTTTTGCTGATGAGCAGGTAGTAATGAATTCAGCTCAAATAAAGCAATAATGGCGTTTTGTGTTTGTTCGCTATTAACTAAATATTCAACCTGTAAATTAAGTAATTCTACGTTATAAGGGCTGTAATTTAATAGCGCATTGAGAAGCGATTCGCTGAGTAATAAATCGCTATTTAGCCATGTTTTAAGCTGAACTAGCCACGATGAATAAAGGTTTTTTGCACTTTCTGGATTGCTATTTTTGAGTTGTTGATAGCTACTAAGTGCGGCTTCAAATTGGTGTTGTTTAAATTGCTGCTTTGCCGTATTTAGTAACGTATTTTGTTGTTTTGGCAATATGCTTTGTTTAGCACTTTGTGTTTTTTGTGGTTTAGTTAACGCAGGCTGCGGCCATAATAAATAAGCGTTAAGGCTAAGCGAGCCAATTAATAGCAAGGTGATTAATAGCAAGGTGATTAGCTTGGTAGAGTGGCTCATTGTGACCTCTTATTTTTAAACTAGGTTATACCAATTTTATTAAAACATGATCATTTTATCGCATTAAATAACTCACTAACTGCGTTAAAAATTATTCATATAGAACAACTATATGTCACAATTTTCGCCTTGTTATTATGCTATTTTTTTTAGCGCTATAAAAGAACACTTATTTAATGCAATTGGTATTATTTAATAAAGTGCGTTAAGGCATGAATATTGGCTATTTCAATATCAGCCAGCCCTTTATAAGCATAATTAGCACCTTGGTCGTTTAACCATACCGATTGGCAACCAGCATTATTTGCGCCTTGTACGTCGGTATCTAGGCTATCGCCAATATGTAAAATATCGCTTTTAGCAACGTTTAAATGTGTGGCTGCTTTATCAAATAGGGTGCTGTGAGGTTTTGCTTTACCGTGCATACCTGCTTGCAGTACTAGTTCAAATTTATCGTGTAAGTTAAAGCGTTCAATTTCAACGTTACCGTTAGTAATTGCAACAAGCGTAAAGCGTTTGGCGAGGTTATCTAGTAAGTTAAGTACGTCATTGCTTACGACTATTTTGCTGCGCGCATCGGCAAAGGCGTTATAGGCGGCATTTGCATGGCGCTCTACTTCATCTGCGGTAAAGCCAAGTTTAGAAAGCGCTAAACGTAGGGTGTGTTTGCGCCATTTGGTTACATCATCCGCGAGATCTGGGTTTTGTATTACGGCAAGTTCGCGACATAGTTGCCAGTACTTTTGGCCTTGCTCTTGATAGCCCGGTAGCGCGTTTAAATAATTTTGTTGGGCTTTAACGGCTGCTTTTATAATAGGGTGATTGCTGTATAGCGTGTCGTCTAGATCAAAGCTCATGACAGAAAATGGCTTAATAGCACGATTAAATCGGATCATATTTATTTTCCTAATCAGTTCGTTTTTTTGCGCGAGGGTGAGTGTTGTCGTACACCTTGGCTAAATGTTGAAAATCTAAATGTGTATACACTTGTGTAGCCGACAAACTGCTGTGCCCTAGTAATTCTTGCACGGCGCGTAAATCACCAGACGATTCTAAAATATGTGACGCAAACGAGTGGCGCAGCTTATGCGGGTGAACCTGCGAGCTAATGCCTTGTTTTATTCCCCACTCTTGCATACGCAGGCGCACTTGGCGAATCGAAATACGATTTTTTTGGCTACTTAAAAATACAGCTATTTCATCGGGCTTTGCAAACTGAGGACGTATTGTGAGCCATTTTTTTAATGCGTCTAACGCTTTTTTACCCACCGGAATTAATCGCTCTTTATTGCCTTTACCACGCACTAAAATTTCGCCATTGGCAGCACTAATATCTTGCATGTTAGCGCCAACTAATTCGCTTATACGCAGCCCTGATGAATACATAAGCTCCATCATTGCTTTATCTCTAATTGCGAGAGGCTCGTCGTCGGGTATTTCGAGTAAGCGCGCCATTTGATCTACGTCGAGATTTTTAGGTAAAGGCTTTGCAAACTTAGGACCTTTTATACCCACCGCCGGATTATGGTAATGCGATTGCTCGGCAATGTTTTTTGCTTTTAAAAACTTATACAAACTACGAATGCAGCTGAGCTTTAAACTAATAGTACGCCCACTTAATTGTTTTGAGCGTAGTGCCATGCTGTAGCGGCGAATATGCTCGCCTTGCACGCCAAACCAGTCGTCACATAATTTGCTAAAATAAAGGGCTGCAAAGCCAAGCTGGCTTACATATTGGTTTACGGTGTGCGCTGAATATTGTTTTTCAAACTTTAAATAGTCGCTAAATAGCGTTATGGGTGTACGCCAATTGTCGCTTAACTGGGTAGTATTAGGCGCATCGTCACTCATGCTAGTTTTTGCAACCGCAGGTGTAATGCGTTTATAAAGTCGAGTACAAACAGGTTATCTTGAGCGGGCTCAAAATGGTTTACGTTACTGCTACCAAACGCCAAAATAGCGATAGGGTGTTTAGTGTCGCCAATTAAATAAATAGCGACAGATTGTGTATCTTCACTAAATAATAATTCGCGCTCTTGCTGATTAATACGCCCTAAATAATGCCCAGAATGGGTAAGGCGATGTGAAATAAGCTCGTCGTACTCGGGATTATATTTTACTAATTTGCAGTCGTTAACATCTTCACTTGAGCAAATTATATTGCGTAGATTATTTGCAAGAGTATCAAAATCGTCATGATTCCAAAGTTGGCGATGGCACTGGCTAAACAAACGATATACAAGCTCGTTTTGCGTTGCATGCTTGCTCATAGCGTCTATTTGGTTTTTTAAAAGCGTGTTGTGCTCGCGTAATTGGCGTTGCTGAATATGTACCAGCGACGTTGCACCTTGAGCTTGCTGTTGTAGCTCAAGTTGTGTGAGTAGCTCCGGGTGCTGAACTAAAAAATCAGGATGTTGATGTAAGTAATCAATAACCTGTTCTTTACTTAGCTCGCTCATAGCGCTACTTGCCCGTCGAACACATGCTCTGCGGGGCCAGTCATGCGTACCGGGTGACCTTCGCCACTCCAACGTACTTGTAGGCTACCGCCTGGTAAATCTACTTGAACGGTTGTTGATAACTTATTTTGCATATGACCAATAACCATTGCTGCACACGCACCTGTGCCACAGGCTAGGGTTTCGTTAACGCCGCGCTCCCACACTCTTAGTTTAATGTGTTCTTGCGATACAACTTGCATAAAGCCAATGTTGGCTTTTTGCGGAAAGCGTTCGTGGTTTTCAAGTAATGGACCCAATATATCAACTTGCGCGGTGGTTACGTCGTCAACCTCTAGCACGCAATGCGGGTTACCCATAGATACCGCGCCACTAAATACGGTGTGCTCTTGCGTTCTAATAATATAAGTAAGCTCGCGCTTGCTCGCTTTTAAAGGGATTTTACTTGGCTCAAAATTAGGATGACCCATGTTAACCGTTACTTGACCGTCTTTTTCTATGTAGAGCGTTAAGTTGCCCGACTTGGTCGACACCGTAATTTTATGCTTGTTAGTAAGGCCCTTCATACGTACAAAGCGGGCAAAACAGCGTGCGCCGTTACCGCATTGTTCTACTTCGGTACCATCGGCATTAAATATTCGATAATGAAAGTCGAGATCAGGAGAATATGGCGCTTCAACCATCAGCAATTGGTCAAAGCCAATGCCAAAATGGCGATCTGCCAGTTTTTTGATTTGATCTCGCGACAAAAAAACATTTTGTGTAATGTTATCAATCACAACAAAGTCGTTGCCTAAGCCGTGCATTTTGGAAAAATTAACTAACATAGCGCTCTAATTCGGTTTTGCTCTGTGCTAATCATGCCACAGAGCAGCTAGTAGACAAAAACGTTTATGGTAAAACTTTCTCACCTTGATAAAGGCTTTCAATAGTTTCGCGTTCACGAATAAGGTGATGCTGCTGACCATCTACCATTATTTCTGCAACACGCGGACGCGAGTTGTAGTTTGAGCTCATGGTAAAGCCATATGCACCAGCACTTCGTTGTGCGAGTAAATCGCCTTGTTTAAGCGCTAGTTCACGATCTTTTCCTAAAAAGTCGCCGGTTTCGCACACAGGACCCACAATATCAAAGTTGTGAGTAGGTGTTTCGTCGTCGCGAACGGATACCGGAATAATTTTTTGCCACGCTTGATAAAGCGCAGGGCGAAGCATGTCGTTCATACCTGCATCTACAATGGCAAAAAATTTGCCTTGGTTTTGTTTAATAAATTCAACTTGAGTAACTAAAATACCCGCATTAGCTGCAATAGCGCGTCCTGGTTCAAAAATTAGTTCAAGGTGTTTATAGTTAGCTAAGCGCTCGGTAACTTGCGCTGCATATTCACTTGGGTGCGGTGGTTGCTCGTTGTTATATGGCACGCCTAAACCGCCACCAATATCTAAGTGAGTTAGCTCAATACCGTTAGTTTTTAGCTCATCAATAAGCGCCATTAGTTTATCAAGGGCTTCTAAAAATGGTCTTACTTCAGTTAATTGAGAGCCAATGTGGCAATCAACACCAATTATTTTTAAGCCAGGTAAAGCTGCTGCTTGTTGATAAACACTCACGGCAGTTTGAATATCAATACCAAATTTATTTTCTTTTAAACCAGTAGAAATATACGGATGTGTTTTTGCATCTATGTCGGGGTTTACGCGAATAGAAATAGGCGCTTCTAGGTTAAGCTCGCAAGCCACTTCAGAAATACGCTCAAGCTCAGAGGCTGATTCAACGTTAAAACATTTAATGCCCAGTTTTAATGCGTAAGCTATTTCGTCAGACGTTTTAGCCACGCCCGAAAAAACCACTTTAGAAGCATCGCCTCCCGCTTTAATTACACGTGCGAGTTCGCCTTTGGATACAATATCGAAACCCGATCCTAGGCGCGCTAATATATTAAGCACGGCTATATTTGAGTTTGCTTTAACGGCGTAACACACCAAGCTTTTATGATTTTTAGTGGCGTTAGCAAACGCTAAGTAATGGCGCTCAAATGTAGCACGCGAGTACACATAACACGGCGTGCCGTATTGCTGCGCTATGCTTGCCACACTTACATCTTCGGCAAATAATTGGTTGTTTTTGTAGTTAAAATAATCCATTTATTGCCCCTGACTTTGCTGTGTTTTGGCTTGCTCAGCGGTAGTGACTGGCTGAGCTGTATTTTGAGGTTGGTTTTGTTCTGTTTGTTGCTCTGGTAAATATAACGGACCGCTTTGTCCGCAGCCAGCTAAGGCGCTTAACAGTACAGTGCTTATTAATAGTCTTTTTAATTGTAAGGTATGTGTCGCTTTCATTAGATTAATATGGTTGCTGGCTTTATAATCGCAGAGTAACAGAATATCTAAAAAATGCAGCTATTCGCGGATGATTTTATTCCTGTTACACTAGCTGCACACTTTTAAAGCTAAAACGTACCCAATATTAGGCGGCTCGCCTGCAAAGGAAATAACAATGACTGAACACGAATATCACCAATTAGCCGAAGCTCTTATGTTCACTATTGAAGAGCAGGTTGATGATTGCGACGCTGATTTAGACTATGAATCGGCACAAGGTATTTTAGAAATAATTTTTCCTGATAAAAGTAAAATAGTGATTAACAAGCAAGCACCTTTACATCAAGTGTGGGTTGCGACTAAATTTAATGGTCATCATTTTGAATTACGTGGTGATAAATGGATAGATAACCGTTCTGGCGCAGAGTTTTGGGAATTTATGAACGATGCATCTACACGTCAAGCGGGTCAAGAAGTTAAGTGGCAATCAACACTATGAGTTTAGAATTTGTAGAATACCCAGCTCAAAGTGAGCACAAAGCAACGGTTATTTGGTTACATGGCTTAGGTGACTCTGGGGATGGTTTTGCACCAGTAGCACCACAGCTAAATTTACCAAGCGAACTTGGTATACGGTTTATTTTTCCGCATGCGCCAGTGCAACCGGTCACCATAAATGGCGGCATGGAAATGCGTTCTTGGTACGATATTAAATCTATAGAATTAGATAAACGTGCCGATGAACAAGGTGTAAGAGATTCTGCTGCAAAGGTAGAAGAATTGATCAACCAAGAAATTGCTAATGGTATTGCTGCAAATAAAATTATTTTAGCTGGGTTTTCACAAGGCGGTGTTGTATCGCTACATTTAGCACCACGTTTTGAGCAAAAGCTCGGAGGTGTTATGGCGCTGTCTACTTATATGTGTGTACCGCAAAAGTTTGCAGATGAAGCAAAGCATACCGATTTGAATGTGTTTATGGCTCATGGTAGTCAAGATAACGTAGTGCCGCACAGTGCGGGAAGAAGTGCGTTTGAAGTATTAACAGCACATGACATGGATGTAAGCTGGCAAGAGTATCCAATGGCTCATCAAGTTTGTGCAGAAGAACTACAAGCTATTCGCCAATGGTTAATTGCCCGTTTAAGCTAATTTTGGAGCCGCTGAGGTTAATATGAGTCAAAAAATAGTTATTAAAGCAAATGTTAAACGCGAACCACAAGATGCCGTGCCAACGGTTAGTTACGTGTGGAACTGGCGTCGTATTGTGAGTATTTCTATGTTGGTACTAATGACCTCCGCTGCTGTTATTTACGGCTTAACGAGCGCAGTTAATGCTGAACAGGGCGAACATCCAAATGAGCAGGAACACTTTTTAAGTTTTAAAAATAGCGTAGAAAATGATGATACATTATTAAGTGATAATGTTGAAAATCAACTTATTACTGAGGCAAGTATTGACCCTATGCTTGTTGTGCAAGCACAGCAAAATGAAGATTCAAATAACAGTAATACTGTTGATGACCTTAACAGTATTACTAGTGGTAGTTCTAACGATACTGCTGAAATAAAGAGTTTCTCTCAAATTGATGATGAAGTATCAGTAGAACAAACTAATGTAGTAGCAGAGTCTAATATAGAGTTTATTACAGATGAAAATACTCAGTCATTAGCAGCGGTAGAATCCGGTATTAATAAAAATATTATTGAAGATAATACCGATGAAAGTAATACAGCGGTAAATAGTTTGAATAATAGCGAAGTCGATGAAGTAGATACTATTAACTTGCTGCCAGAGATAGAAAATGACGATGGCGCGTTGACCGGTACTGAAGGGTTTTCGCCAACGGCGCAAGTGGCGAGTGTAGCACTTGGCGCACAAATAGACACAGGTAAAATAAGCCGAGCAGTACTTACACGCAAGGTTAGTAAACGAGAGCCAACTAATGTGTTTGCAGCAGATATTCGCTTAAGTCAGTTTGAAGAAGATCTATCGTTTTTTAGCGAGTTGAAAAATTTACAAGGGCAAGAAATAAAGCACGTGTGGTCTTTTGAAGGCAATACAATGGCTGAAATTGCTCTTAACGTAACGTCTTCACGTTACAGAACATATTCAACAAAAAATATTATGGATTCACAAACAGGTCATTGGCGTGTTGATGTGGTTGATGAGCAAGGCAATTTAATTGCCCAAAAAGAATTTAGAATTTTAGCTGACTAAATACAGTTAAATAGTAGTAATTAATTGGATATCCCTATGACAGAAAAAACAAAATTAGTACGCATCGCAACTCGTAAAAGTGCTTTAGCACTTTGGCAGGCTGAGTTTGTAAAAGCACAACTTGAGCATTTTCATGCTGATGTACGTGTTGAGTTGTTCCCAATGTCGACTCAAGGGGATATTATTTTAGATACGCCATTGGCTAAAATTGGCGGTAAAGGTTTATTTGTTAAAGAGCTAGAGCAAGCTATGCTAGATGGTCGAGCAGATATTGCCGTGCATTCAATGAAAGACGTGCCAGTAGAGTTCCCAGAAGGATTAGAGCTGTATACTATTTGTGAGCGTGAAGATCCGCGCGATGCATTTGTATCAAATAACTTTGCTAATTTAGGCGAGTTACCACAGGGCGCTATTGTGGGTACCTCTAGCTTACGTCGTCAGTGTCAAATACGTGCGCTTCGCCCTGATTTAAAAATTCGTGATTTACGAGGTAATGTAAATACGCGTTTAGGTAAATTAGATGATGGTCAATACGATGCGATTATATTAGCTGCAGCGGGACTTATTCGTTTAGAAATGCAGGAACGTATTGCTGATTACATTGAGCCAGAAGTGTCGTTACCAGCAAATGGTCAAGGCGCTGTAGGTATTGAGTGTCGTATTGATGATGAAGTAACGAAAGCATTACTTGCACCACTTGAGCATACCCAAACACGTATTCGCGTAAATGCAGAACGTTCGATGAACCGCCATTTAGAAGGTGGTTGCCAAGTACCTATTGGTGCTTATGCGTTAGTTGATGGCGAGCAGGTGCATTTACGTGGTTTAGTTGGTGCCGTTGATGGCAGCGAAATTTTACGTGACGAAGTAACAGGTCATGTAAATGACGCAGAAAAACTAGGTATTGAGCTTGCTAAAAAATTACTAGCTCAAGGCGCAGACAAAATATTAGCTGAAGTTTATAGAGACGCATAAATGACACATATTCTGATAACTCGGCCCGAAGGAAAAGGCGCAGCCCTTGCACAGCAATTAGAGCAAGCGGGTTATCAGGCGTCTTTGTTTCCTGTATTAAAAATAACGCATTTAACACCCTCCAGCACTGAACTTAGCCCGCTGTTAAATGCGGATAAAATAATATTTATATCGCAAGATGCAGTCAGTGCACTTTCGCAATTAAAACCAGATATAAATACCAAAGCGCAGTTTTATGCGGTTGGACAGCAAACAGCAGACATTATATATGAGCAATTTGGTGTGCGCGCAGCAGTACCAAAGCGGTATGATTCAGAAGGGTTACTTGCACTTAAATCGCTTGAGCAGGTTGATGGCTGCAATATTGTATTGGTTAAAGGTCAAGCAGGACGCCCCGATATTGCCAAAACACTTAAAGAGCGAGGCGCTTTTTTAAATAGTTGTGTGGTGTACAAGCGCGAACCAACAGAAGAGTTAATTGCTGACTGGACAGACCACTGGCAAACCCAGAATGTACAGGGTATAGTCTTAACAAGTAATGCAGCAGTTGATGCAATATTCAAAAATGTTGCTGAACTAGAACTACAATGGTTACAACAGTGCCAATTTTATGTTGCCAGCGAGCGGATAGCCGCCTATTTACAGCAGCAAAAAGTAAGTTTGGCTAATATACACATTGCAGCAGGAGCTAGCGATACAGCTATGTTTGCCTGCATTAACCAGCAAGGTAGCAAAATGAGCGAACAGTCAAAGCCGATCAAAGCAGAAAAAACCAATCCTACAACGTCTAACGCAGTGCCTTTAAAAAAGAATGATGTAGAAGCCAAAAAAACAACTGAAAATAACAAACAAAAGGTAAGCAAAGTTGCAGTACTTGCGCTTCTTATTTCGTTAATAGTTGCATCTGGTGTTGGCTATGAGTTTTATCGAAAACTGAATGCTGGCAAAGTACAAAATTTAGCGGTAAATGAGTTAAGCGACCAAAATAAGCAACTTCAAAAAGAGCTACAAACGCTTAAATCGGCGCAGTTTAATTTGCAGCAAGCGCTATTGGATAGTGAGAAAAAAGTTGCTGCAGCACTTAATGAAAGCACTGCTCAAAATCAGCAAGAGCTAAAAGCAGCATTGCAAAAGGCGCAGCAGCAAGGCTCGTCTTTAAATCCACAAGAAGTAACTAGCTTGCAGCGTATGGCTGAGTTTAAACTATGGGCTGAAAAAGATTACCAAGGCACTAGTGCTGTTTTAAAACGCTTAGATGCATTACTTAGCGAACACCCAGGAACCATTGAAGTGCGCCAAGCTATTATGCAAGACATACAAACGCTTGATAGTTTAGAGCCAGTAGCAACAGAAGCTATATATCTGCAGTTAGGCAGTGTTTTGAGTAGTATTGACGATTTAGCTTTTAAGGCTGTTAATTTACCAGAAGAAGTGTCAGAAGTAGATGACAGTGCATTAAGTGAAGATATTAGTGATTGGCAGCAAAATATGAGCAATAGCTGGGATAGATTTTTGGGAATGTTTTTAACAGTTCATCAGCGAGAGGGAGAAATAATAGCTCCCTATCTTGATGATCAAGAGCGTCATCTTATTACTCAGCGCATTAAGCTTTATATTACTCAGTCACAAGATGCACTCTTAAATAAACAAGCAAGTATTTACTTTAGTGCTTTAAGTGAAACGAAACGTTTGGTGAGTGAGTACTTTAAGCAAGACGACAATAGTACAAAGATGGTTTTAAAATCGATAGCAAGCCTTGAAAAAGAGCAGCTTAACTTTAATCCTAAAGTAATGCTAAAAAGTACGGAGCAGGTTAAGGAGTGGGTACAATGATAGGACTAATAATACTCATTGTCGCATTAGTACTTGTTATTGGTGTGGCTCCTTATGTTATCAATGAAAAAGGTTATGTACTCTTTTCATTTAATGACTACACCGTTGAAGGCACTATGTTTGCGTTTATCGGTACTGTTATTTTATTTATTGCCGTTTTGCTCATTGTATATAAATTGGTTCGTTATTTACTCTCTATTTATCATAATACTAAACATGGTTTTTTCGCTCGTAGCCAAGAGCGTAAACAAGTAGCTGTTGAGCAAGCACTTTGGAGCGCCATTAATGATGATTACGAGCATGTAGAGCAGGCTCTATCAGGTAATAGCGTTCCAGATAAGTTTGAAGATATTCGCTTAGCATTACTTGCCAAAGCAGCGCTTGCTAGTAATCAAACAGATAAAGCGCTTGAACATTTATTCGAAATAAGCCCAGAGCATCAATTAAAAGTCGCGAAACTTTGGTTAGCAAGTGGCGATAGCAGTGCAATTGAATCGCAAATGCGTGTAAGTGCTGAATCTAAAAAAGCGACTCCGCTTGAGTTAATGCTTTATACAGAGGTGTTAGTGCAACAACAGCACTTTAGTACTCTGGAAGATTTTTTACCAAAATTATTATGCAAAAAAATATTCACAAGCGAGCAGTGGACTCGCGTTTTTAGTGCTTATTTTTCAGCGCAGCCGGCTGAAGAAATTACTAATAAATATAAGCAGCTCCCTAAAAAGCTACAAGCTTATGCACATATCGCTTATTTAATGAGTATGGCAGCTGCAGGTAAGCTAACTGTGATTGAGGGCGACTTAATTAAAATGGTTAAACACAATGAACAACATGAGCAGCTTGCTTATATATTAAGTGGTGTAAGTAGTGCCGACGCTATTAAGTTACAAATCAGCATTCAAGATCGCCTTAAAAAAGATGAAAACAATAATGCATTATTGTTAGCACTTGCTTGTCTTTCTAATGCTCAAGGAAATTATGACCTTGCGGCTAGAGTGTTTGATAAGGCACTGAATTTGGATAATAAAAAACAATTTACCCAACAGGCTGCATTAAGTTATAAAAATAGCGCACAAGCAGAAAAGGCACTCGTTTTATATCAATAAATAACTACACTATAACTACTTAGAATTTTTAGTAGTTCAGGAGCACAAGCATTGAAAAAATATTTATTATTAACCTTTAGCTTGGCTTGTGCTTACTTTTTTACTGGATATTTTAGTAATTACCTTCTTGCTATCGATGGATATGCAGTTGCCTCATGGCCACCCTCTGGTATTGCCCTTGCTAGCTTTTTAATTTGGGGTCGAAAAGTATTTCCTGGAATTATGATTGGTGCCTTATTTACTAATTTAATTCACCTTGATAAAGCAGCCGATATTTTACAGTTAAATGTGTTATTGCAAGCAATTGGTGTAATGTTAGCGGCGACTTTGCAAGCTTGGGTTGGTAGGCAAATTATAGTTAATGTAATAAAAGCACCGCTCGATTTATCTTCTATAAAACATAGTATACAAAGTTTAATTGTTGGTGGACCAATATGTTGCACCATTGCTGCTAGTGTTGGCACTAGCTTATTAGTATTAAATAATGTAATACCGATACACGCCGCCTTTGATAACTTTATAGCATGGTGGATAGGCGATAGCATTGGTGTATTAATTTTTACTCCTTTATTACTCGCTGCATTTAATTACTCTGAAATGCGTCATCGTTTGCAGGTTATTTTGCCCTCGTTATTAATTTATACACTTATAAGTATTAGTTTTTATGGTGCTGCGAGCGTTAAAAAAGAAAAAGATAGCCAAAAGCAAGAAGCTAAAGTACTTGCTGTACAAAATGCCATAAACCAAAAGCTTGACGGAATTACTGCTCACTTAGGATTGCTAGCTACATACTTTGCTAGTAGTGATGACGTGAATTTTAGAGAGTTTAAACAGTTTACTTCAAAGCAACTGGACTACAGCCAAGAAATTTTAGCATTTGAATGGATACCTTATGTACCAGCAAATAAACGCACAAATTTTGAAGTCCGTGAAAATACAGCCCCTGATAAACCTTTTTACATAAAAGAAAAGTCACTTGATGGAAGTTGGCAACCTGTAGGTGCTCGTAGCAATTACTTCCCTGTAAAATATGTATACCCTTTGGAGGGTAATGAAGATGTTTTAGGGTTTGATTTAGCTTCTAGTAAAGTAAGAGGTGCTGCACTTAGTAAAGCGAAAGAACTTAATGAACTTGCGCTAAGTGAGCCAATTAATTTAGTCCAGAATACATCTGAAAAAGGTGTACTCTTTTTATATCCTGTTTTTGGCGAGTCATCTACCGAAGATGATTTTCAAGGTTTTGTGGCAGCAATTGTTAGTCTTAAACGTTTATCGCAAACACTGTTATTTGATCACAACAACTTAATTTCAGCTAGCTTTTTTGATACAACGACACTAGAGAAAAAGCAGCCAATTTATATTGCCGATACCGATAATTCACAAATGCTGTTTAAGCAATATCAATTGTTGATTGGCAAGCGTATGTGGCAGGTCGAGTTATATGAACCACCAGTTAGAACGCCTTGGTTAATGTATTGGCTTGCACAAATTGTAGGTATGTTATTTGTGTGGTTACTGATTACATTTTTGATTTCAGTTACTGGTACAAATATACAAATTCGTAAACAGGTAGCTAAGCAAACACATACATTACGTAAAGAAAAACAAAAAGCAGATGAAGCGAGTTATATTAAAGGGCAATTTTTAGCAAACATGAGCCACGAAGTTCGCACGCCTATTAATGGAATAAAAGGGCTGCATTATTTAGCGTTACAGCAAAATAACTGGCAACAGGCGCGAACATATATAGAGCAAGCTGATGGTGCACTTGGTGTGTTATTAAGAGTGTTAAATGATGTCCTCGACTTTTCTAAAATGGAAGCAGGCAAACTCGATTTAATGCAAGAGCCTATCAATGTAGGTAACTTAGTTGATGAAATGACTAATTTGATACAATTTGAAGCTGATGTTAAGTCATTAAACCTTCAATTAGATTATGATAAAACAACAAATTTGGTAATTTACAGCGACCCGATCCGCTTAAAGCAAGTGCTCTTAAATTTACTTAATAATGCAGTTAAATTTACTTCCAAGGGAGACGTTACTCTTAAAGTGTGGCAATCACAAAAAATGACCTATTTTAGTGTTAATGATACAGGGATAGGCATTAATGCAGCTGCACAAAAAAAATTATTTAAACCTTTTTCACAAGCTGATAGTTCAACCTCTCGACAGTATGGTGGAACCGGTTTAGGTTTAAGTATTTGTAAAAAATTGGTTGAGCTTATGGGAGGCGCTATAGATTTAGCAAGCCATGAGGGAAAGGGTTCTACATTCACATTTAGCCTACCATTGAGTTCCCCACTGCCTAAAGCAGAGCAAATACAGCAACAATATGATGAAATAGATGTCGATACCTTATCGTTTGCTGATTACCGGTTACTCTTAGTTGAAGATAACCCGCTTAACCAGCATGTTGCTAGTGCAATATTAAAAACCAAAGGTTGCACAGCCGATATAGCGAGTGATGGTTTTGAGGCAATAGAAAAGTTGACTGAAAATACTTATGACATTGTTTTGATGGACATTCAGATGCCAAAAATGGATGGCTTACAAGCCACTAAAGTTATTCGTAATGAGCTAGGGTTAATTGATTTACCTATTATTGGTTTATCAGCAAATGCGCATGATGATGATGTTAAAAAAGCAGCTGCTTGCGGAATGGATAATTATATAACTAAGCCGATTGATGCAAATACATTATTTAAAACACTATGGCATCATTTATCGCATAAATAAGCTGCATTATTTTTTTGCATAAAAAGCAGACATATGACCGCTTAAATTTGCTACAAACCATATAGACTTGAAAAATAACTGTATCTGCGTATCATGCGCGCAAATTTAACTAAACTGGGTTGCTATTATGATCAATAGAAAATTACCTTTGCTAGATATTCATCGCCATTTAGACGGTAATGTACGTGCGCAAACAATATTAGAACTTGGTCGTCAGTTTAATATAGAGCTACCTGCAGATAACGTTGAGGCATTAATTCCTCATGTTCAAGTTATTGACCCAGAGCCAAACCTGATGGCTTTTTTACAAAAGTTAGATTGGGGTGTCACAGTACTTGGCGACTACGATGCGTGTAGACGTATTGCTATTGAAAACATTGAAGATGCACAAGCCCAAGGGCTTGATTATGTAGAGCTACGATTTAGTCCTTACTACATGGCACAAAGCCAAGGTTTACACCCAGAAGGGGTTGTAGAGGCGGTTGTTGATGGTATTAAGTCAGCAACAAAGGGTGCGAATATAAAAGCTAACTTAATCGGTATTCTATCGCGTACTTATGGCATAAAAACATGTCAAAAAGAGCTAGATGCGTTACTCGCGTTTAAAAATGATTTAGTGGCTGTTGACTTAGCTGGTGATGAGATTGGTTTTCCGGGCGAGTTGTTTGTAGAGCACTTTAAACAAGTACGAAATGCTTATTTAGCTTCTACTATTCACGCAGGTGAAGCGCTCGGCGCTCCAAGTATTTGGCAAGCAATTAACGAGCTAGGCGCGAGCAGAATAGGGCATGGCGTAAAGGCAATTGAAGATCTAAAATTAATGGATTACTTACGTGATAACCGTATTGGCATTGAGTCGTGCTTAACAAGTAATATTCAAACCAGCACAGTGAACGACTTAGCTAAACACCCGCTTAAACAATTTTTAGATCACGGTATTTTAGCGTGCATTAATACTGATGACCCTGCGGTTGAAGGGATTGAAATTGAGTATGAATATGCTGTTGCAGCGCCTAAGGCTGGTTTATCTCAAGCTGATATGGAAAAAGCGCAAACCAACGCATTAAAAATAGCATTTTTAAGCGATGGTGATAAAAAAGAGCTTTCAGCGCTCGTTAGTGCACGTTAAGTTTTTAATACTGTAAATATAGAAATGCCGCTTTATAAGCGGCATTTTTGTATTTGTAATGTCAGTTTAATTAACGCGTTTGACAGCTAACGTAGTTATTACAAAGTGCTTTAAGTATATCTGAGCGGCTTATCATACCAATCACTTTAACACCCTCTACTACCGGGTAATTTTTTGGTTTACCTGTTTTCATTTGCTCGGCTAGTTCAATAATATTGGTTTCGCCACTAACAGTAACAACGTCTGTTTGCATTAATTGCGACACTTTAACCATGCCGTCACAAAAATAGCTGCTGTGAGTTAGAGGTTTTAGTAATTCTTGTTCGGAGATGAATCCAACTAGGCATCTGTTCTCGTCAAATACTGGCGCGCCAAGCAGTTTAAATTTTTGTAGTTCTGCAATTGCTGTGGTCATTTCTGTTTCAGGTGTTATGTTTGGCAACTTACGCTGCATAAAATCTTTTACTTTTGTATTTAGCATTAGGGTCTCTCCCGCTGATGTTCTATACAGAGTATGGTTTATAGATAGGGATTTAGGAAATTGTTTATATTGATGAAGTTGATAGTTTTTAACTATTAAGTATTTGTCTTTATATAAAATAAAAGCACCGATTAGGTGCCTTTATTTATAATTGAAAGTTAATTTCAGTTATTTTATAAATGCGAATGCATCTGCGTACATGTTTTCACGAATTGCACCATGGGTAATAAAGTCATCGCGCACGATACCTACCATGTCAAAACGACCCGCCATGTAAATATCGTATGGTTCAAGCGATACAATATCTTGCATTACCGCTTTGTGTACATAGCCAGTATGACCTTGCCAATTAGCAGATGGATTTTCTACCACAGGGATAAATTCAAAGTTTTTATGACTATCAGCCCACGTTTGCATTTCTGTGTGTGCGTATAAAGCAGACTCTTCTTTTACGCCCCAATAAAACAATACTGGGCGGTCACATTTAATTTCAGCTAAGTGGTCAGCCATTGATTTAGCGTATGAGAAACCAGTACCGCCAGCAAGCAAAATAATAGGGCGCTCACATTGTAGGCGTAATTGCGAAATACCAAGACCAGCTTCAATGTCTACCAACTGCGTATTGCTATGAGCATTTCGTAGGTGTTCTAATGACTGCATTGCATATGAATCAGCTCCCGATGCGCCAATGTGCAGTTCTATTTCATCACATTGTGAAGGGCGACTGGCAATAGAAAAAGCACGTTTGTCTTTTTCGCTCAATACGAGTTGCATGTATTGACCAGCTTCAAAGGTCACAGGTTGTAGTGGCTTTAAAATTACTTTATGAACAAATTCTGTAAGTGGGCTGATAGCTACAACTTCAGCTTTTAATGTTTGCATTTTTTACCTTTTAGCAGCGCTTTTCACAGCAGATACGCAATAGAATAAATCGATTCTAGCATATCTGCAGGGTTATTTTATAGCCTGTTTATATTATACTAATTCGCAATAATACTTGAGCAATTTGAGTGTTTAAACCTGACGTTAACTGCATTATTATCGACAAGTTCTTTAGCTATAAACGGCTACTTAATTAAGCGAATTGATTTTATATAAACATTTAAAGAATATTAAGGCTTTCCCAAATATCATCTACACGATCTTTGGTGTCTTTATCCATAACAATAGGCTCACCCCATTCTCGAGTAGTTTCACCAGGCCACTTATTAGTTGCATCCATTCCCATTTTTGAACCCAGGCCAGATACTGGCGATGCAAAATCTAGGTAATCTATAGGTGTGTTTTCTATTAATGTTGTATCGCGAGCAGGATCCATTCGGGTTGTTATAGCCCAAATAACGTCTTCCCAATCGCGGGCATTAATATCGTCATCGCATACAATTACAAATTTAGTATACATAAACTGACGTAAGAACGACCAAACTCCCATCATCACGCGCTTAGCATGACCTGGATATTGTTTTTTCATCGTTACAATCGCCATGCGGTATGAGCATCCTTCTGGCGGAAGGTAAAAGTCGACAATCTCAGGAAACTGCTTTTGTAATATAGGCACAAACACTTCATTAAGTGCCACACCTAAAATAGCCGGCTCATCAGGCGGACGACCAGTAAATGTGCTGTGATAAATAGGATCTTTACGGTGCGTTAAGTGAGTTACAGTCATAACTGGAAAGTTATCAACTTCATTATAGTAACCAGTATGATCGCCATAAGGCCCCTCTGGCGCCATTTCACCTGGCATTATATAACCTTCAAGTACTATTTCTGCACTGGCAGGGACTTGTAGGTCATTTGAAATAGATTTAACAACTTCGGTTCTGCTACCGCGTAATAAACCGGCAAATGCGTATTCGCTTAATGTGTCGGGTACTGGTGTTACTGCGCCAAGTATTGTCGCAGGGTCTGCACCTAGTGCTACTGAGACTGGGTAAGGTTGCCCTGGATTTTCTTTGCACCATTCTTGAAAATCAAGCGCCCCCCCACGGTGTGATAACCAACGCATAATTATTTTATTTTTACTTAATAATTGCTGGCGATATATACCTAAGTTTTGGCGTTTTTTATAAGGTCCTTTAGTAACCGTAAGGCCCCAAGTAATTAATGGTGCAGCATCACCTGGCCAACAATGCTGAATAGGTAATTTAGTTAAATCTACATCATCACCTTCTAAAATTACTTGTTGGCAAGGCGCTTTTTTAACTTCTTTTGCTGGCATATTGAGCACTTGCTTAAAAATAGGTATAGCGCCTAGTGCTTCTTTAATGCCTTTTGGTGGATCAGGTTCTTTTAAAAATGCGAGTAGTTTACCTACTTCGCGTAATTCACTAACCTCTGTTTGGCCCATGCCCATTGCTACGCGTTTTGGTGTGCCAAATAAGTTGGTAAGCACCGGCATATCGTAGCCTTTTGGATTTTCGAATAATAACGCAGGGCCTTTAGCACGCAATGTGCGATCAGATATTTCGGTCATTTCAAGATACGGGTCGATTTCTTGGGTGATACGTTTAAGTTCGCCTTTTTTTTCAAGCAAATCGATAAAATCACGTAGATCTTTGTATTTCATTGGAGGCCGCTATTAAGCAAAAGAGTTAAAGTATTATACCCAGTTCATGCAAGGCAAGTCATTACTTGCACTCAAAACTTACAGCGTTTCATACTCGTTAAGATATATAAAAGTTGATAGGTGTTTTGGGTTTGCTTGCTAGGGCGGTTATAGCTACTAATACGCTTAATTGCTTTATTTGGTTCAGCATGGAGCTTTATCTATTACTTATTAGTTTAATTTGTAGTGCATTGATACTTTTTACCCGCAATTATTAGCATTGCGTTATTACCTTTACCCCAAAATAAAACATTCTCATTTATATATTTATTACCCGATGCGCTCTCTTCGTGATTGAGTAAATAAATGTCATTATTAAAAGTAAGTTCAGCATTTTTGTTATTAATAACATTTAGTACTACAGTATTTTTATTACATAAATAGGCAGTACTTATTTGTTGGTCGCTACATGCGGTTAAGCTAAGTAAGCTGGCCACTATGACCAAATGCACTTTCATTTTTCCTCCTTTTATCTTATTAAGTCCCTATTTTAAGCTGACTTATTTACTTAGTTTGTATGAGAATAACAAAGCAAAATTAACCGTTGGTGAAAGTAGCGCTTTACGTTATGTTTATAGCAATATTTTTTAAGCTCGGAAGCTTTATGGCTGGCACTAACCTTTTAACTTTATTAGACGATATAACCACCTTACTTGATGACATTGCGACAATGAGTAAGGTTGCAACAAAAAAAACCGCTGGTGTATTAGGCGATGATTTAGCACTTAATGCACAGCAGGTTACAGGTGTTGCTGCAGAACGTGAGTTGCCAGTTGTTTGGGCTGTCGCTAAGGGTTCATTTTTAAATAAAGCGATGTTAGTACCCGCCGCTTTATTAATTAGTGTGTGGCTGCCTTGGTTAATAACACCACTGTTAATGATTGGTGGTTTATTTTTATGTTTTGAAGGAGCCGAAAAAGTATTTGCTAGGTTTTTACCTCATCACAATGAAGCGGTAGATGAAAATGAAAAATTAGATTTAGTTGAGTACGAAAAACAAAAAATAAAAGGGGCAATAAGAACTGACTTTATTCTTTCTGCCGAAATTATTGTGATTACTTTGGGCACAGTGGCTGGCGCTACATTACTTAACCAAGCTTTAGTGCTTTGTGTTATCGCAATTATAATGACCATTGGTGTTTATGGCTTAGTTGCAGGTATTGTAAAACTGGATGATGCAGGACTTTATTTACTCAACCAATCTAAAGTGTCAGCTAATAAATTTAAAGAGCTACTTGGGAAAGGCTTACTAGCAGCAGCGCCTAGGTTGATGCAGTTTTTAGCATTTGCGGGCACTATTGCGATGTTTTTAGTAGGCGGCGGTATTTTAGTGCATGGTGTTGAGTTACTGCATCACACGCAGATAGATGTAACAAGTTATGCTCAGTCGATGGCTGGCGGCACAGGAGAAGTATTAGCGCCTCTATTGTTTGATGGTTTGCTAGGCGTTATTGCCGGCTTAGTTGTTGTGCTTATACATGTAATTTATACAAAGTTATTTAAAAAATAGTTTATAGCTGGCGTACTTGTTGCGCCAGCTATATTTAAATTCACTCATTCACAGTTAGCTATTTTACAAAGCGATTCCAATTCAAATTGTGCTTTAGTATTTTTTTGCTCAATGGCCTTTTTATACCAATAAATAGCCTGTTGATAATTTTGAGCTATTCCCTGACCATCACGATACATTTGCGCTAAATTTAATTGTCCCCATTGAGAACCCGATTCAGCAGCTAGCTTAAAGCTATCAAATGCTTCAACAAATAACTTATCTTTAAAATAAATTATGCCTTGTTGGTTGTTTTTATCGAGCTTTAAGCCTTTATATAAAGGTTTAGGTTTGGGAGGAAACATCACAAACCCGCCATAAAGGCTGTTGGCATAAGGACGTAATACGTCGTAAATAGCTTCGTCTTTATACAAACGCTTTATTTCATCACGAGGGAGGGTGATTGTTTTAGTGGAGAAGTAATTGTCTTGAATTAGTTGGCTAGTACGCATTGCCAAAGTAATACTGTTGTTACGTTTATAACTGTAGTTACTTATCTGAAAGGTAATAAATTGTTCGTCAAAATTTAATACTTGAGCAATTCTTAAATTGGTTAGGGTCCAAGGTTCGTGTGTAAATTTGTCGGCATGTATTAAGTAGGTGTCGTATATTTTAGGGCTATTTAAATAAGATTGCTTTTGGATTTCGGTATTAAGATGTTGTTGATAAAAAAACAAAACAATCCAGAGCAATAAAAATACGCCAATAAAGTATTTAGGCAGGCTTAGTTTTTCTATTAACGGTAGTTGCGTTATTTTAACGGGTTCGTTTTTTCCGCATTGATAGCATTCGCGTTTGTAATTTAATTTTAAAGCGAGCATAGGTAAAATGCTAAATCGTAAATAGCGGCTTTTATTTACTAAATGATAGGCGTCGCTTTGACAATGAGGGCAGCGTATTATTGGTGCAAAATGTGGAAATGATTCACTCGTGTTAAAAAGCAACATAAAGCACGCTCCTTGTTTTAATTATTTAAAGGTAAAACAAGTAGCGTGTTAGTTAAAGCTGCAAACTGTAAGTAAGTGTGTCTGTTATTACTTATTTTGAGCTTTAGGTTTAATTGTTGTTTTTGCATCAGCAGCCATTAACGCAAACACAGCGTATGCAGCGGTGTTTTGACGTAGCTTAGCAGGTGTTATTTTATCAAGGGTATCGTCGGCTGTATGGTGATAATCAAAGTAATCTGTTCCATCTTGAGCAAGTTCAAAAATAGGCGCTGACGTTGCTGCTTTAAGTGGAATTAGGTCAGGGCCACCATTCGCTTGGTTTTTACCAATATACTCAATATTTAATGGCGCAAGCTCTTTTGCTATAGCGCGTACTACAGGAAGCGAAGCGGCATCTACATTTGATTCAAAAGCATATACTACATCGGCGCCAAAATCAGACTCAGCGGCTGCAACAATATTGTTTAATTCGTTTTTATGCTCTGCAAAATAAGCTTTTGCTCCCCAAAGGCCAAGCTCTTCGGCTGCAAAAAGCACTACGCGAATGCTGCGCTTAGGGCGTTTTACATCACTAATATGTTTAGCGGCTGCCATTGTTAGCCCAACGCCTGCGCCATCATCTAATGCGCCAGTACCTAAATCCCAAGAATCTAAATGTGCGCCAATAAGTACGTATTGTTCAGGGTTTTCAGTACCATTAAATTGACCAATAACGTTATAACCTGTGCCTTCACCTAGATTTTCGGTTTGCACGTTAATATTTACCGACACGTCTTTATTTAAAGCAATAAGTCGTGCAATTTGATCTGCATCTGGGTTAGCAATTGTTACGTTAGGTATTTTTGTAACACCTTCTTTGTAGTAACTACCGCCAGTGTGTGCAAAACGATGATGACCGGTACTTACCGAGCGCATCATGTAGGCAACAGCCCCTTTTTTAGATGCTTCTATAGCACCTGTACCGCGTGCTTTTACAGCAGGTCCGTAACCATTCCCGTCTATATCGCGGTTCATACGGTAATTAATATACGCAATTTTACCTTTTAAACTGTTTGCCGGTGCGGCTTTTAATTCATCAAGTGTTTCGAATAATACAACAGGCGCTGTGATCCCATCTTTTGGCGTGCTTATACTGTTACCTAATGCAGTTAAGTGCAGTGGTTGCTCGCTTGGTGTTAGTATTTTTCCGCTTTCGCTATAACGGCGCCATTCAGGAAAAGTCGCTTCTTCAAGCCATACTTTATCAAAACCAAGCTCATTAAATTTAGCTTTAGCCCATGCAACCGCTTTTTTATCGTTTTCAGTGCCGGGTAAGCGAGGGCCAACTTCAGTTGTTAATGACTCTAGTAATTTATAGCTTAAATCACTATTTAGAGCAGAGGTGCGTACTTCGTCTACTTGTTGTAATTGCTTTTGGGTAAATTCGGCGCTGTTAGCGTTTGCAGCCATACTGCTAGTAAGCAGTAATGCGGTAATGATTTTTTTCATTTGGGTAAGCCTTTTTAATAATTAACACTATTAAAGCATGTAATAAACGCTATAAAAAATAGATGAGATGAATAGGCGTTGTAATGGGTTTAATACTGTTAGGTATAAATGTTTAGATGTAAAAAAGCCCACGTAAATGTACGTGGGCTATATTTTAAAGCTGTTATTTAGGCATTTATTTAAAAGCTAAATTGCGCTGCTAAACGAAGATTTGTGCCCTCGCCAACAGTTACATTATTAGTTCCGCCACCACCTAAGTAGCTTGTATCAAATAAGTTTTCGATGTTAAGACGTAAATTAATATCGGTATTACTTAAGTTAAACTTATAAGTGGCACCTACATCAACGCGCGTATATGCATCTTTAGTAATCGTATTATCGCTATCGGCAAAGCGCTCACCTTCGTAAAATGCACCAGCATTAAGTGCAATTGCGTCGTTGAATTCATAACGTGTCCAAAGTGATGCCGACCATTTTGGTGCATCGGTAGGGCGTTTACCTTCTAATTCTTCATCGCGTTCAAAGTTAGCATCTAGATACATAGTTGATGCCATAACAAATAAACGGTCAGTAGCGGCACCTTGCGCGCTGACTTCAACACCTTTATGACGTTGTTCGCCTACTTGGTTTGTTTCACTTGTGAATGAGCCAATAGGAGTATCAAGCTGTTCGCTAACAAGAGTACCTTCTTTGCTAATATCAAAAATAGCACTGGTAAGCATTAGGCGGTCATCAAATAATTGCCATTTAATACCAATTTCTCTTTGCTCAGATGTAACTGCATCTAATTTCATGCCGTTATTTACATCAGTTTCGTCAATCAATGTTTCGCTACCTTGAGGTTCAAAACCTTCTGAGTAACTAGCATATATAGTAGCAGAGGCATTTGGGTGATAAAGCACACCTACTTTTGGTACAAATGATTCGTTATCATTTCCTGTGCTATTTTGTTTGTCGTAACGACCACCCAACGATAGTTGCCATTCTGGCGAGAACGAAATTAAGTCTTGAACGTAAATACCGTAGTAGTCATATTCAGTTTCGCTTACGGTATCATCTGTTTTGTAACTTATTGAAGGGCGAGGTGGCTCTGTCTGTCCAGCTGAAAAATCAAAAGAGTCGGCAGAGGTACGACGTTGCCCGTAGTAGTAATCAAGCGAGTTTGCGCCAATTAAAAACTGATGTTGTAAATTTCCCGTTTTAAATTCACCAACGAAATCAATATATGCCGTTTTAAACTGCCAATCATCAAAGCGATCATAAGGGTTTGATTGATAGCTATCACCCTCAACAAAGTCGCTTGGCATATTAGGTGCTGATTCAAAGCGTTGGCGCTCAAATGTTTGTTCGTTATAGCCAAGCTTTACTTGCCAGTTATCGGTTAAAAATACTTCTAGGTCTACACCTAGGTTTTCTACAGTTATATCGGTAAACGCCCAAGACATATCACGGATTGTTTTATCATCACCAATTACATTGGTATTATCGTCTATCCATGCGCCAGTATCTAAACCTGCTTCGTCGTCTGTGCGGTCGTAATGCACACGTACTAATGCGTTGTCGCTAATATCGTAATCAACAACTAAAGCACCTAAAAATCGGTCGCGCTCACGGTTTTCACCATTTTGGTACTCACGCCAGTAATCAACATCTTGTTTAACTAAAATACCACGAGCACGTAAATCTTCTGATTCAGTCAATGCACCACTGGCATCTACCATAAAGCGAGTTGAGCCATGTTGGTCTACATCGGCACTGGCATTAAATAATGTTTGTGCTGTAGGTTTTTTAGTTACCATGTTAACCAAGCCACCAGGACCTGATTGACCATATAAAATGCTTGATGGGCCTTTAATTACTTCAACTTGTTGCAAAATTTCGATTGGTTGTTGATAGTGCGACCAATGCTGATGCCCATCACGTAAATAACCCGTAGATGAGCTAAGCTCAAACCCACGTAAGTTAAATACTTCACGATTTCGTTGTTGTGAGCCTGCCGTTAAACTTGCGTCATTTGTTAGTACTTCACCAAGTGTAGTGGCTAATTGCTCGTTAATTATGGTGTCTGTTATTACGGTAACAGATTGTGCGGTTTCAAGTAATGAAGCTGAGGTTCTCATTGCGCCATTAGCGTTATCTACTTTGTAATCGTTAAAGTAGCTACCTTTGACTTCTATACGTTCAAGGTCGGTAGAGTTTGCATATGCGTTTGTTGTAATACTTGCCAATAGTGCTATGTAAAGTGAATTCAGTTTCATTGATCGCTTCCAGCGCAGTTATGTAAAAAATAATCGCGATCTTAATGCAAACTACTATCATTTTCAACATCTTTTATTAACATGCTTTATAGTGTGTTTGTTCATGGTTGCCAATTGCGAATTCTGCTATTATTAGCAGCATATTTAGTGGGGCTTTCCCCCATGTTATTTTTATTGCTATGGAACTTACTGTGACTTCAACTGCTTTTTCATCTTTGGCTTTACCAGCTGGACTCGTTGATAACTTATCAACACTTGGCTATGCCCACATGACACCTGTACAAGCGCAAAGTTTGCCGCCTGTACTTGCTGGTAAAGACATCATTGCTCAGGCAAAAACCGGTTCAGGTAAAACTGCTGCGTTTAGCTTGGGTGTGTTAGCTAAATTAAACGTAAAACGCTTTCGTATTCAATCTTTAGTGTTGTGTCCGACTCGTGAGCTTGCCGAGCAGGTTGCGGTTGAAATGCGTAAATTAGCGCGCGGTATTCATAACATTAAAATATTGACGTTATGTGGCGGTGTATCAATTGGTCCACAAATAGGCTCGCTTGAACATGGCGCACATATTATTGTTGGCACACCTGGTCGTGTTGATGATCATATTCGTAAAGGTACTTTACGTTTAGATGATGTTGAAACGTTGGTACTTGATGAAGCCGATCAAATGCTTGATATGGGTTTTCAAGATACACTTGACGCAATTATTGAGCGTATTCCACAAAATCGTCAAACATTGCTATTTAGTGCAACGTTCCCAAGAGCCATAGAAGCAATTGCTAAACGTGTACTTAAAAATCCAGAAATGGTTAAAGTAGAAGAAGAGCAAGCCAAAAGTACAATTAAGCAGTACTTCTACAAAATGGATAATAATAAGCAGCGCTATCCAACGCTAAAATTATTATTACTTAAATTTACACCACAAAGTTGTGTTGTATTTTGTAATACCAAAGTAGAAACACAACAATTGTGTGATGATTTAGCTGATGAAGGCTTTAGTGCTGTTTCGCTACACGGTGATTTAGAGCAGCGCGATCGTGAGCGTACGTTAATTCACTTTTCAAATAAAAGTGCTTCAATACTTGTTGCAACCGATGTTGCTGCGCGTGGTTTAGATATTGATGACATGGATATGGTGATTAACTACCATTTAGCACATGACACGCAAACACATGTGCATCGTGTTGGTCGTACAGGACGAGCTGGTAAAAAGGGCATTGCATGTTCTATCTACGGTGAAGCCGAAGCGTTTAAAATTGCTCAAATAGGCGAACATTACGAACGCGATATTACTCCAGAGCAAATGCCACCATTTAATTTATTAGACAAGCCGCCGTACCGCCCTGAAATGGTTACTTTGATGATTGATTCAGGTAAAAAGCAAAAAGTACGTGCAGGTGATATTTTAGGTGCTTTAACGGGTAAAGATGGGGTTGCAGGTCGTCAGGTGGGTAAAATTAACGTACTTGATAACGTAGCGTTTGTTGCTGTTGAGCGTAACTCATTAAAACCTGCGCTACGTAAATTAACCGAAGGCAACATTAAAGGGCGAAAAATACGCGCTCGTCGCCTTACTCGTTAATTTATATTAATAATTAGTGCATTAACGAGCAGCTTTTTTTAGCTGCTCGTATTCCTCTTTTATTTTTTTAAACTTTACTTCGCAGCCGCCAGGCTTATCTGGGTGATTTTTGAGTGCATGTTGTCGCCAGCGTTTTTGTAACTCTTTAAGTGTAAAGTTATTTGGCAATTCCCACTCAATGGTAAGTTCATTATAATTTTTTTGCGTTAAGGTCGATATTGCACTTTGACGTTTAAATTGCCCCCAAAAACTATTTAAAAGTGCATCAACGTCTTCTGTTGAGGTATCGTAGTTTTTCCAATCCAAATAATAATCTCTTAAATTTGTTTTAATTATTGCTGGTCGATCACTCTCTTTTTCTAAAAGCTCAATGTGTAGTGTTGAAATTAGTAATATTTGAGGATGAATTTGAATCTGTAGTTGGTATAGCGCGTTCATAATTAAAAAGTTACGCTTAAATAAATCACGTTCTGGATTTTTATCAAGTGATTTTATTGCACCGCTATTTATAAGTTCTGATGCTAAAATATGAACTTGCCAAACTTGCTTTGTTAATATTAAATCAAATATCTGGTCAATCAGTGGGTTAAGCATTGTTTACGCCCTAGTAATTGGTGTATCTTCAATAAAGATTACATTTGTTATAAGTAACCGTTTGAAGGATTGTAATTATGCAAGGCAAGCTTAAATGCCTCTTATTCATTGTATGGTGTGTATTGCTACCCTCTAGTTATGCTCAAAGTGCTGTGTCGTTATTTGACGAGTTTAAAAAAGAACAGCAATGGGATGCAAAACTTCAACTAGGTAATGCATTACTAACAAACCAAGATACCTCAAAAAAAGAGCGTGCTGAAATTTATTCATCAATGGCTAATTTAGCGCTTTCTGTTGATAACTATACAGGTGCTTTAGAGTATTTTAAGTTACTAGAGCAAGGTACATCAGTATCATTTTTACCTAATGAGCACTTTCGTGCAATTAAAATGCAGGGTGTTGCTCTTTTTTACCAAGGGCATTTTCAAAAAGCAATTGTGGCGTACACTCGAACACTTGCTATAGCTGAAAAAAATGAACTCTTATTAGAGCAAGCTAACTTATTAAATAATATAGGGTTAGCTTATTTTAATATGAATAAGTTAGCGCCAACACTCGAGTACTATTTAAAAGCGAAAGTGATTTATGAAGCGTTAGGTAGCGAGCAAGATAAAACAGATATTTTACTCAATATAGCGGGTGTTTATATTCGCCTATCGCGTTATGACAACGCATTTAGTATTTATCAAGATGTGATTAAAGTTTATCAAAAACTGGGTGATGAGAGTGGTGTTGCTCAAGTGTATAACAATATGGGTGTAGCTTATTCTGAGAGTAATCAGTTTGATTTAGCACTTCATTATTATCAATTAGCGCTTCGTTATTATTTACCTGCCAATGACTATAATAAATTATCAACGCAATACACCAACCTTGCCAATGTAAACTTAATATTAAATAAAGTAGATATAGCGTATGAGCAAGCCAAGTTAGGTGCACAGTATGGGCTTAAAATTAATAACCATAATTTAGAACTTAATGCATTGCACACTTTAGCGAAAATACAATTTGTAAAAGGCGAGTTGGATGAAGCTCAATCGAATTTAGATCGTGCTATATTTTTAGCCCATGAAAATAGTAGTGAGCGAATATTAAGAGATGGTCTAGGGAGTCAATCATTGCTAGAAGCGAGTAAAGGAAACTACTCAAAAGCGATGTCTTTGCACGAGCAATTTATCAGTGAATTAAGAAATCTCAGAAGTGAATCAATTATAAATGCGTTAGCTGTATTGCAAAAGCAATTTAAAGCGACTCAGTTGAATCAAGAAATTGAGCAATTAAAGCAAGATAGAAGAGTACAAAAACTAAAAATGACTCAACGCTCACAGCTTACGCTGTTTATTTTTGTGTTATTTATTTTGGTTATTGTTACAGGGGTTGCACTTTACCGACGTGGTGCAGAAAAACGTGCAAAGCAGCGTTTAGCCGAACAGGTAGAGCAGCGTACCTCTGAGTTACAAGCCGTAGCTCAAGAATTAAGAGAAGCGAACGAAATTAAAAGTCAGTTTTTAGCAAATATAAGTCATGAAATAAGAACACCATTGACGGCAATTTTAGGGCAAACAGATGATTTAATAAATGGTTTGTATGAGCCTGAACAACTTCAAGATGAGCTTAAAATAATTCAACGCCATAGCGATCATTTAAAAAGCTTAATTAACGATGTACTCGATTTAAGTAAAATTGAAGCAAATAGATTAGAGTTAAATATTTCGTGCTTCGATATTGTTCAATTAGTTAGTGATGTACACGCGATGTTTAGTACACAAGCAAAAGCTAAAAATTTGCATCTAATTTTAGATAATCAAATAGGTACCGACTTCTATATAAAGCTTGATTTAACGCGCGTAAAACAAATACTAATTAACCTGTGTGCAAATGCAATTAAGTTTACTCGCGCAGGGCAAGTAATAGTCGCATTAAACAAAACAGAACAAGGCTTAGTACTTACAGTTAAAGACACTGGTATTGGTATGAGTTCTTCTCAATTAAAACTAATTTTTGAGTGCTTTAGTCAAGCGGATAATAGTATAAGTCGTCGTTTTGGTGGTACTGGGCTAGGTCTTAGCTTATCGCAACAGCTAGCCTCGATGATGGGTGGCTATATTAGTGTGCAGAGTGAATATAAAAAAGGAAGTCAGTTTTCTTTCTTTTTACCTTGCATAGAAGTCGATAAAGAATTAAATGTTATTGAAAACCAAGACTCTCCTGTTATTAGTAAGCAATTAAATGGTCGAGTTTTACTTGCTGAGGATCATCCAGACAATCGTAGATTCATTAGTCGTTATTTGCGTTCATTAGGGCTTGAAGTTATTGCTGTAGAAAATGGTGAGCAAGCAGTAGAGCGATGCTTGCAAGAATACCCTGACTTGGTTTTACTCGATATTCAAATGCCAGTAATGGATGGACGAGCTGCTTTTAAACTATTAAAAAAATGTGGTTTTGAACGTCCAATTTTTGCATTGACCGCTAATGCAATGAGCCATGAAGTGGATGACTATTTGGCGTTAGGTTTTAGTGGCTATTTAGCTAAACCTATTAATAAAGATTTATTTTATAAAGCATTATCTTTGCACTTAGAAGAGACACAAGATCAGCAGCAAGTTAAGCAAACAGATATAGATATGAGCGACTTAGTAATTAGTTTTAAGCAAAGCTTTGCGTTGGAGAATGAGGCAATAACACAGCATTTTATAAATGAAGATTTAGAGGCGCTTCAAAAAGATAGCCATAGAATCTTGGGTGCTGCGCAAATGTTTGGACTTGATGAAATAGCATTGGCTGCTAAAAATCTTGATCGGGCATTATTACAAACCCAAAGCAATCGAAATATATTGCATATTAAAAAGCTAGTATCTAGCTTACAAACCGTTCTTAAAAAGTATAATGAAAGCTAGTTATATTGTTTAGTATTACGGTAATAGAAATAAAAAAAGCGCCAAATTTGGCGCTTTTTTATTTCGAATTTAAACGCTTATTGGCGTCTCATCGAGTCAAAAAATTCATCATTAGTTTTGCTCATCGATAATTTATCGATTAAGAATTCCATTGCATCAATTTCTGACATGTCATGAACTATTTTACGTAAAATCCAAAGCTTTTGAAGCTCATCTGGTTTTGTCAGTAATTCTTCACGACGAGTACCTGAGCGATTAAAGTCGATAGCTGGGAATACACGTCTTTCCGCGATTTTACGGTTAAGGTGTAATTCCATGTTACCAGTACCTTTAAACTCTTCGTAGATAACTTCATCCATTTTAGAGCCAGTATCGATAAGTGCTGTAGCAATAATAGTTAAACTACCACCTTCCTCAACGTTACGTGCAGCACCAAAGAAGCGCTTAGGCTTATGTAATGCGTTAGCGTCAACACCACCAGTAAGTACTTTACCTGATGAAGGAATAACAGTGTTATAAGCACGGGCTAAACGAGTGATTGAATCCAATAAGATAACAACATCTTTTTTGTGCTCAACTAAGCGTTTTGCTTTTTCGATAACCATTTCGGCTACTTGTACGTGACGAGAAGCTGGTTCATCAAATGTTGATGCAATAACTTCACCTTTAACTAGGCGTTGCATCTCTGTTACTTCTTCCGGACGCTCATCAATTAGTAATACCATTAATGTTGCATCTGGATGATTGTGTGTAATCGATTGTGCAATATTTTGCAGTAGCATTGTTTTACCCGCTTTTGGCGGTGCTACTAATAAACCACGTTGACCGCGACCAATTGGCGAGGCTAAATCAAGTACACGTGCTGTAATATCTTCTTTACTGCCGTTACCGCGTTCCATACGAAAACGTTCGTTAGCATGTAACGGAGTTAGGTTTTCAAAAAGAATTTTAGTACGAGAGTTTTCAGGCTTATCAAAATTAACTTCGTTTACTTTAAGTAAAGCAAAGTAACGTTCGCCATCTTTCGGTGGGCGAATAAGGCCTGAGATTGAATCGCCAGTACGCATGCTGAAACGGCGAATTTGGCTAGGTGAAACATAAATGTCATCTGGCCCAGCTAAGTAAGAGGCTTCTGATGATCTTAAAAAGCCGAAACCATCTTGTAAAATCTCTAATACACCGCCGCCGAAGATATTCTCTCCGCCTTTGGCATGGGATTTAAGAATGGCAAAAATAATATCTTGCTTTCTTAATCGGGCTACGTTTTCGAGCCCCATGGACTCAGCTAAGTTTACAAGTTCTTTTATAGACTTGTCTTTTAATTCGCGTAAATGCATATTGGTGGGTTCTTTATTACAGTTGTCATACTCAAAATCGCTTTGATCGTTGAGTGAGGTTTGTTGAATATAACTAAGGATTAGTTGGCTTTATAAACTAGCAGTTCACTGGCAAAGCGTCCAGTCTTTATACAAAATAAATTTAAAAAAAGGGCAAAAAGCCCTTTTTATAGTTCTAGCTTATACAATTAGATGTTGTTTTCTAAAAACTCGATAAGTTGAGTTTTTGAAAGTGCACCTACTTTCGTTGCAGCTACTTGACCATCTTTAAAAAGAAGTAAAGTAGGAATGCCACGAATACCAAATTTTGGCGGTGTGCCAGCATTTTGGTCAATGTTTAATTTAGCAACAGTCACACGGCTGTCGTATTCATCAGCAACTTCGTGAAGAATAGGGGCGATCATTTTACAAGGTCCGCACCATTCAGCCCAGAAATCTACTAGTACTGGTTTGTCTGATTGTAATACGTCAGCTTCAAAGCTATCGTCAGTAATTTGGATTATTTTCTCGCTCATTGCGCTCTCCGATTTAGTTAGGCGAAATATTTAGTGCGTATTTAAACACTCTTGTTTCTTATTGCAAGTTTAAACGTTATGCTTAAACGCTATGACTAAGACACATTTAACCGATAAAAAGTTTTCAGACTTTGCTATCGCACCGGAAGTGGTTGCCGGTTTAACCGAGAATGGGTTTGAATATTGCACACCTATTCAAGCAAAATGCCTACCTTTTATTTGTGATGGCCGTGATATTGCGGGTCAAGCTCAAACAGGTACAGGCAAAACGTTGGCGTTTTTAACGGCAACGTGCCATCGGTTATTACAATCTAGCAAAGCACCTAGTAAACATCCAAGAGCCCTGATCATGGCCCCTACTCGGGAGCTTGCGATTCAGATACACAAAGATGCTAAAATTTTAGCGCCGCACTGTAATCTTAACTTAGGTTTAGTATATGGTGGCGAAGATTACGAAAAACAACGTGCACAACTAGAAAAAGGCGTTGATATTTTAATTGGTACTACAGGTCGCTTAATTGATCTGTATAAGCAAGGCTGTTACACCCTTAATGAAATTGAGGTAGTCGTGCTTGACGAAGCCGATCGTATGTTCGATCTAGGTTTTATCAAAGATATTCGTTATATGTTCGATCGTATGCCAGATACATCAAAGCGTTTAAACTTATTATTCTCTGCTACATTATCGTATCGCGTACAAGAATTAGCTTTTGAACACATGACAAACCCAGAGCATGTTCAAATCGAACCTGACGTTAAAACGGGTAAACGTATTCAAGAAGAGCTATTTCACCCTTCGCAAGAAGACAAAATTAAGCTGTTGTTAACCTTAATTGAAGAAGAATGGCCAGAGAAAGCAATCGTGTTTGCAAATACCAAACACAGCTGTGAAACAGTTTATGCTTGGCTTAAATCTGACGGTCATCGTGTAGGTATGCTTACTGGTGATGTTAACCAGAAAAAACGCCAAACTATATTAGCGCAATTCAGTAAAGGTGAATTAGACTTTTTAGTAGCAACCGATGTTGCAGCGCGTGGTCTTCATATTCCAGAAGTAAGCCATGTATTTAACTTTGATTTACCTGACGACTGCGAAGATTACGTTCACCGTATTGGTCGTACTGGTCGTGCTGGTGCATCAGGTCATGCAATAAGCTTTGCTTGTGAGCAATACGCTTATAATTTACATGAAATTGAAGAATATATAGAGCACAGCATTCCTTTATCACATTATGATAAAACAGCATTGCTAGATGATTTAACTCAGCCTATTATTCAAAGAAAGCGCAACTATTCAACAGGTCCACGTAGCCGTAGTAATAACAGCGGACGTCGCCCAAATAATAGTTACCAAAAAGGACGGTCGTAAGCGACCGTTTGTAAAAGTAGTAGTAACTAGAGGTTTTTGAACGGTGGGGCAACTTAAACCGCAAAAAAATGTGTACGCAGTTATTGATTTGGGCTCAAATAGCTTTCATATGCTTATAGCCAAATCAATTGCTGGCGGTCTACAAACCATTGGACGTGTTAAACGCAAAGTCCGATTAGCCGCAGGGCTTGATACAAACAATGTATTAAGCTCTGAAGCAATGCAGCGAGGCTGGGAATGCCTTGCCCTTTTTGCTGAGCGCTTGCAAGATATTCCAGATAAAAATATCACCATAGTAGCAACTGCCACTTTACGGTTAGCAACTAACGCCGAAGTATTCAAAAATCATGCAGAAAAAATCCTTGGTCACAAAATTAATGTGATTAGTGGAGAACTAGAGGCGCGCACAATTTATAAAGGTGTTGCTCATACTTCTTCTTGTACAGGGAAACAACTGGTTATTGATATTGGCGGTGCTAGCACTGAAGTTGTTATTGGCAAAGCATTTGATGCCTTACATTACAAAAGCCTCAATATGGGGTGTGTTACCTACCTTGAACGCTATTTTAAAGATTGCCAACTAAGTAAGGGTAACTTTAACGCAGCTATAAAGGCAGCGCGCACTGTTATTGATGAAATATCCCCTGATTATAAAGCTGCTGGATGGCAAATTGCATCTGGTGCTTCTGGCACAGTACAAGCAATTCAAGAAATTATGGTCGCTCAAAATCTTGACGATTTACTTACGCTTGAAAAACTCAACACTATAAAAGAACAAGCAATTGCATTTAGCACTATTGCAGCACTAGATCTGCCTGGATTAAGTGAAGACCGTCGACTGGTATTTGTATCAGGACTCGCAATCTTAATTGCACTATTTGAATCTCTTGAAATAGAAAAAATGGGATTGGCGGGTGGAGCACTTCGTGAAGGTGTTTTATATAGCATGGTTCCGGAGTTCCATAATAACGACATTCGCAAACGCACGGTTGATGGGTTTATGAGTCGTTATCATGTCGATCAAAAACAAGCGTGTCGAGTTTCAAGCTTAGTTGTTCAGTTAGCTGCAAATATTGATAAAGACTGGCCAATTGAAAGTTTAAATGGGTTACCACTATTGAGAGCAGTAGCGCAGCTTCACGAGATTGGGTTATTAATAGAGTATAAGCAGTACCATAAACATACCGCTTATATTTTAGGAAATACCGATATGCCTGGTTTCTCACAATCAGAACATAAGTTAATAGTAGCCGTAGCTGATGCTCATCGTTCTGACTTTCCAAAAGGCTGCTTTAATTCACTCGGCGTAAATAGTCTATTAGCGCAATACATTGTGAGGTTACTTCGTATAGCAGTTATCTTATCGATGCGCAGACAAGATGACGTACTGCCTAAATTTGAGTTAACTGCTAAAAATGAAGTGTTAGACCTTAAGTTTGAAAGTAACTGGTTAAAAGATCATCCACTGATGGCTAGTGAGCTACAACAAGAGTCTAAACAGCAAGGTAAACTTGGTTGGAAGCTCATAGTAAACTAAGTTAAAAGGTCCTTCAGGACCTTTTTAGTGTTTAAAGTAACCACTTCGATGTAAATATGTGCGAACAGCACATTATTTCAAGTTTTCTTCAAAAAAGGGTTGATCTGTTTTCGGATCTCCCTATAATGCGACCCCACTGAGACGGGAAACGCCGAAGCATAGCAAGGCAGAAACTACTCAGAGAGTTAAATAAAACTTCGGTTTTAAATTATCTAAAAAGAAAGTTTAAAACTAAGTGTTGACTCGAAAAATAAAGGGTGTATTAT
>NZ_WTLC01000042.1:0-41105 GCF_011378875.1 Pseudoalteromonas sp. Z9A5 | reverse complement strand
GAATACTGGAACTATCATGAACGTCATTGTGACAAAGGATATCAACAACCTCGTTTTTATATGCCCATACCATTATTAGGCTTAGCGTGTATGGCGAAAGATTACGGTAACGAACTCAACGTGCGATCAGATTTTATTCCGCAGTTTTATATTGATGGCGACTACCTGTAATTTCACCCAAACCGCCCCATAAACCGACACAATTTAAAGGAATAAACATGATAACCATAATACGTGATTACGAGTCTGTAGAACTTGAAGATAATATTGAACGTTTTGAAGATGATTATAATTACTCGACTAAAGCTTTACCTAATAATAGAGATAATTTAATAAGTTTTTTTGGCAATGCAATCAAAATCTGCCAATGGTGGTCGTTTGACTTAACCGATGAAAACAAGCAAAAATCTATAAAAGCATTAAAGCTCGCTGCAAAAGCAGGTGAGGCTATTTTTAGGCTAGGGCGAGAGCCTGAAAAAGATCATCGAGTCGTGATTGACGAACTATTAGATGCCAGTTACAACGGTAAAGGTTTGTTATGGGAAGGTGGGTTTTTGGATGCCGTTAGTTGGCAAGAAGCCTTTTTTTGTGCGGCAATTGTCCGTGACCAAGCAGCGATGGATAGTTTAGTGAAGTTTCCAGTGTCTGTAATGCGTCAGAGCTCTACCACAAACAGTGAAGCCGAGTATGTACTTGTTGAATTAATCCAAGGTATACACCGCCGAGTATCAAATGATGAGGGTTTAGCTTTACTAGGCAAGGCGTTAGAAGAGGTTAAATTAGATACCACAGACCCGTGGGTTAACTATTGCACCAGTGGAAAAACAAATTTTGTTCTCGCCTTTATGATGGATGGAGAAGTCACCCCAAGTACGGCATTAGCAAATGCATTAACTGATAGCTGGAAGTATTGTGAGCGCCACCGTGATTTAGAGGGATATGAACAACCTACTTTTTACATGCCAATTAATTTGCTCGGTTTAGCATGCATGGCAAAAGACTTAGGTAACGAATTAAACGTGCAATCAGACTTTATTCCGCAGTTTTATATTGATGGAGATTATCTGTAAAACGATAAATGACATTTTGTATATCGTGCTTAGCATTCAATAATGTGGGACAAATCAAGCTGAGTATTAAATAGTCACCTTAAATAAAGCTAAACGGCTAAAGAAAGCGCTTAAGTAAAGTGGGTAAATTAGCGACTTGAGTGTTTGTAAACAAGTAGATATTATCAATGTAAATGACTTATTGCTTAAAATATCGACGCGTTTAAAAACGTATAGTTTGATATAAAAGCGGGGCAAGTCTGTACACTCAAGTCTGTATACTATAGGGAAGGTTATGAGCAGCAAAATAAAAGTGTCGTTATTTAATCATTTGATTGACGCTGAGCGCCAGTTACTCGATCCAGAAGTTCGTCAATCTGAGCGCGCATTAGATGCGCTACTCGATGATGAATTTATCGAAATTGCTGCCAATGGCACTACGTTTAATAAATACCAAGTACTTACCCGTTTACCTACCGAAGTTGTCCCACAGTTTTATAATCAGCATTTTAAGGGGCGAATGCTGAGCGATGATGTAGTGCAACTAAGTTATCAAGCTGCTTATAGGCGCTCTGCTCGGGCGGAGTTTAATTACTCATTGCGAATGTCGCTTTGGCGTAAGCAAGGTGAGCAATGGCAAATGGTGTTTCATCAAGGAACGCCTTGTGCACCGTTTACAATTTCGATGGATGATGATTAAAAATCACATAACCGTTAAAATAACCTTATTAAACATTTTATTGGGCAATTACCTCTTGTTAATGCGAACCGACCCCACTATTAGTCGACTATTAATGCTGCGAAGTGGCGCAATTGCCGTGCAATTAATCGCTGTGCTTAGCGTATATTTTTTACTAGAATATCAAATTGCGTTACTGCCTTTACTGATTGTTATTGCGTTAGAGGCTGTTTTTCAGCTTATTAGTCTATTTGCTTATCGTAATGTGAGCCGCGCTAAACCTTTAGGTATGTTGATGCAATTAACCGCTGATGTATTATTTTTAACGGTTTTACTCTCGCTAAGCGGTGGTGCAACTAATGCATTTGTATCACTGTTATTGCTGCCTATTATGATAGCCGCTGTTACTTTGCGTGAAAAAGGATTGGCATACATCGCGGTTTTAGCCATTGCTGCATATAGCTTTTTACTGATAAAGATGCCCGATCACAGTATGTATCAAATGAATATGAGTGGTCACTTTATTGGCATGTGGGTCAATTTTGTTTTAAGTGCTAGTGTAATTGCACTTGTTATTGGCGCTATGAGCAGGGCACTTAAAGAGCGAGAGCGAATTATTGCAAACGTGCGTGAAAAACAATTACGTAATGAGCAGCTTGTTACCCTTGATGGCGCTGCTGCACAAATAACCCATCAATTAGCGACCCCTATAGCAAATTTACAGCTATTGTTTGAAGAGTTATTAGAAGATCAACCAAATAATCCCATTGTTAAACACATGCAAGCACCGCTTACTCAGTGCAGTACACAACTTAACGACTTTAGAAAACTCTCGGAGCAGTTACGCCTTAAAAATTCACAAGAACATGTGACGGTAAAGCAACTGCAAACACAAATTACAGACGCACTTTTACTGCAATACCCTGATCAGCACATTAAGTGGATTACGCCACCTATTGCAGCAACGTTGATGAGCGATGCTATGTTATTACCCGCTATTTTAAATTTATTGCAAAACGCAGCGCTCGCCAATCAAAAGCAAAGCCAAACCCAGTTAGAACTGAGTTGGCAACAAGACAACTTACATAGCGAATGCGTTTACTTATTGATTCGTGATTTTGGCTCTGGTTTTTCATCATCGCAATTAGCAGAGCTGGGTGGGCAACTTATGCCAAGCGATCAAGGAATGGGGCTTGCTGTGCTTTTATCAAACGTTACTTTTGAGCGTTTAAATGGCTCACTTACCTTGTTTAACCATACCGATGGCGGCGCTGTCGCCAAAGTTAAGCTCGCGATTGCAAACACTGAGAATAACGCCTCATGAAGTTACTTATTATTGAAGACGACATTAATTTAGCTAATACACTTGCAAGGCGCTTAACTAAGCAGGGCTTTACTTGCGAAGTGGCGCATAACCAAAGTGATGCCTTACTTGCTGCACGTAAACTGCTACCTAACTTTATATTACTAGACATGAAACTCGGTGACGATAATGGGCTGGCACTCATAAACCCATTGCGTAGTTTACTTGCACAAGCACATATTGTTTTACTAACTGGGTTTGCCAGTATTGCAACCGCAGTAGAGGCAATGCGTTTAGGTGCAAACGACTACCTTACTAAACCGGTTGATATGGCTACATTATTAAAAGCGCTTAACGCCGAGCCTGTGGCATCGGTATCGGTATCGGTATCGGTATCGAGTGCTATTGATGATGCGGTTATGTCGCCAGAGCGCTTAGAGTGGGAGCATATTCAACAAGTGTTACACAGTAATAATGGTAATGTGTCGGTTACAGCGCGGCAACTTAATATGCATAGACGTACTTTGCAGCGCAAGTTACAAAAAAAACCGGTGCAGCAGTAAAGTACTTAATTTAAGGAAGGTGTTATGAGTGATGATGCAGCTAAATTAATGCTTAATCAAAAAGTTATATTATTCGACGCCCAATGTAAGCTTTGCAGCGCGTGGTGTAATTTTATTATTACTCACGATACACAGACTCTTTTTAAATTATGCAGTGTGCAATCCCCAAAAGGGGAGCTGTTGCTAACACACTTTGGTTTTTCGACGAATGAATATGCCTCAATGGTTTACCTAGAAAACGGCAAAGCGTATACACAAAGTCATGCTTTTTTTAATGTTGTTAAGCAGCTAGGTTACCCATATAAACTAGCAAACGTATTGAGTGTTTTGCCAAATAGACTTAATAATTGGTTATACGATAGGGTTGCTTTAAATAGGTATTCGTTATTTGGTAAATATCAGTATTGTAGAATTCCCAATCCAGATGATGCCAAACATTACTTATAAATTAGTGGTTAATACACTGCAGTATAAGTAGATGCTAGGTTTATGGGGTTGTGTTAAAATCGCCGCGTTTAATTTTAGCTAACGGTATAAAAGGTTTTTTTCATGGCAAACACAGCACATGCACTTCACATTTTGGTTAAGCACAAAGAAATTGCAGAAGACATTATTAAGCAATTAGGTAAAGGTGCAAAGTTTCAAACCTTAGCTAAAAAGTATTCGTCATGCCCATCGGGAAAAAAAGGCGGCGACTTAGGCGAATTTGGACGCGGGCAAATGGTCCCACAGTTTGACAAAATTGCATTTAAAGGGGCAATTTTAGAGCCACACCTAGTTAAAACAAAATTTGGCTGGCATGTAATTAAAGTACTTTATAGAACTTAGTTATTTGAGTGGTTTGGCGAATTGATGCCGTATTGGGGATCTTCCATTTCATCACCCATCCTAGCTCTCTTAGCGAAACATGAGATAACAAAAGATAAACTTTTAGCCCAAAAAAGTAAATTTAGTAGCACAGCTTTGTTAGTTCAATTAATTTGGCTGTCTACTTCAAGTTGCTTACTTATTATAATGAATAATTTGCTATGACAATTCACTCTATAAAAATTGATAATCTACTCTCGTTTGAGAGTCTTGAAATTAAAGATATGAAAGATATTAACTGTATTGTAGGGCGAAATAATGTCGGTAAATCTAATTTATTAAAAGTTATTCAGTTTTTTTATAATAAACTTGAAGAAAAAGAACAGCTCCCACCAAAACTTTATTCTAATTATTCTTATAAAGGATGTATTTCCATAACCTTTGATACTACTCGAATATTTCGAATCAGTAGAAGAAACCCGAAAAATAGTTATTTTTCATTCATTATAAGAAAATTGATTCCTTTACATAAAAGAGGACTTTTTCTCTTTCATAAATATGATGATGATCGCACTACATTTACATTATCACTAAAAGTTTATAATGATGGTTCAGTAAAGTGGTCAACCGAAGACAGGCAAACAAGAAATTTAATCTTGTATTTGTATCCATTTTTCCATATTGAACCACGCCATATGGATCTTCATGAGTGGGATAGCTTATGGGATTTGATCGCAAGGTTAAAGTCATTTAATCTTTCTAAGATTGATAATGATTTAGTAATAAATTTTTTTGATGAAGTAATAAATGCTAAAGGTGAAAATTCATACAGCAATTATATTGAAGATTTAAATGCAACACTTTCAACAAAGAAAAGCACCCAGAAAGAAAAAGTACTTAGCTATATAAAAGCTGGCTTAAATGGTTATAAGTTTGAAATTAATGAAAAAGAGTTAAATTCGCAGTCTGATGGAACGAATTCATTCCATTTTATTAAAATATTTTTAAAAGTATTAATAACGGTATCAAGAAAAGAATATATAACACCATTTGTATTTATTGATGAACCTGAGATTGGGTTGCATCCCAAAATGAACGAAGTTTTAATTAATAATATTTATAGTTACTATGGTTACAGGGAAGGTAAAGTTGATAAAGTTACAAGACCGAAGCTTTTTATAACAACCCATTCCCCAAATATAGTTAAAGAGATAATCAAAAAATTTAGAGATAAACAATTGGTTCTTTGCTTTCAAAAAGATAACATCTCATCTACAAGTATTCATAAGTTAAATTCAACATATGATAGTGAAAGCTTTATAAACGTATTTAGTGATAATGAAGCTCGATTATTCTTCAGTAGCTTTATCCTATTTGTAGAAGGGGAAACTGAGCTTGAAATTTTCGGTAATCTGAAATTATCTGATCACTTTCCTCATTTAAGAAACATAGATATATATAAAAGTAGTAGCAATGTTATAGGAGAGAGAATTAACCCATCATACTCTAACTCTACAATCCCCTACATGTTTTTATTTGATGCTGATAAAGCATGGACTCTAGAAGGTAATCCAAGGAAATTCACTCTAAAATTGAAAAAAAATGGTAATTATTTCAGTCTTAGAAAAGAAGATCTTGAAAATGATTATAATAAATATAAGCTTGGATTTAATAAAAAGCATAGAGTTATTAAAAGTCATATTGCACTACTAATTAGCAGTATAGGAAAAGAGTTAGATGTAGACCTGAGTAGACAGAAATTCAAGAACGAAGCTGAATTTAACGAAATTTTTAGTTCGCTACAAGAATATCTATTATTAAAAAACTGCTACATCAACAGAACAACTTTTGAAGGTTGCTTAATACAAGAAAGTTCTGCTCCAATATTCTATAAATGGATTAGCTCAGAGTATAGTATTGATATGGAGTTAATATTAAACAAAGTAATATCTAGTCCGGTTTTAACTGAAAGTATGTTGATTGATTATGTGAGGGTTTTATTCAATGGTAAAACTAAAATACTAACAGATATTAAGTCATTTAATTTAAGTGAATATAATAAAATAATTGAAAATAAAATAAAATTAAATGAACTAAATAGTGATATAGAAAAATTATTTAGTGACAAGACTAAGATGGTATCTGAGTTAAAACCTTTTAATTTAGAAAATTATATAAAAATAATCAATAGCAAAAGCAAACTAGATAATAAATTATTAAAAACAAGTAAGTCTGCAAAAATGGCTATGCATATTCTTGAAAAAAAACACTGTAAGAAATAGCAGACTAGAGAAAACTGATGGATGGACAACCAAGTTTTTGAACGCTGCAGTTGATCATATTAATGAAGAAAGCATAGAGAAAAAAAAGACATTTGGTGTTATTTTTAAATCCTACTTTCCTGAATTGTATGATATTATTCGAAAGCTTCAATCCGATAGTAGAGGAGAGGTATGAGTCTAGTGCACATATCAGAGGGCTTGTTCCTCCAGCTTTTGAAAGAAAGCACAGCTCCAATAGTCACTATCCTATGCATGTTGAATTAGTGTCTGAATAGTTCACACCTACGGTGTAATAATGTTCTTTTGTATCGGATTGAAGCAAACATGAAAAAAATTAGTAATGAGTTTTTCCAAAGCGCTATTTTAAAAGGTAATAGTGCAATCTTAGATGACTTTTCTCCTTCTGTTGTCGAACAAAATGTAGCTAATAATACTTTCTTTACAATCCGAAGCGATACAGCCCACAAATCTATAAATGAAAGAATTACAAAAATTGTTTTCTCTAAAATCCCAATTAATACATCTGCATGTGGCTTTGTTAGTGGTAAGTCTTATTATGACTTTCTAAGTCCTCATGTTTATAGCTATTATTATCTTCGCTTAGATATAAAACAGTTCTTTCATTCTATACCAATTAGTGAAGTTAAAAAATTGTTAGAAGATAACTTTACTAAGGATAAAGGTACGTTTAAATATTCTCCTTATGAAATAGCCTTTATGGCTTTAACCCATAGAGTATCTAAAAATTCTAGCAATAAGGAATTAATAAATAAGGATTTACTTCCAATTGGTTTTTCATCTTCACCAGTAATCTCTAATATTCTATTTAGAAAAATAGATATATTAATACAGAAATATTGTGAAAATAAGAAAATAAAATATACCAGATATGCTGACGATTTATTGTTTTCAACACTGAATAGCAAATTTGTTCATAGCGAACAGTTTGAAAAAGAAATTTCTATTTTAGTTTCAACCTTAGGGTTGAAACTAAATAATAAGAAACGAAAAGCTTGCGAAAATACTATATCTTTGAATGGTTATGTAATACAAAATACCAAACCTAAAGAAATGACTTTTTTCAGTGTTCGTAAAGATGATCCGGTAGGTACTATACGACTTTCAAATAAAAAGCTGAAAATAATTAAGAAATTGATTGCAGCGATTGGAAAAAACATCCCATCGGTCACAATTATGGAAGATTTATTTGGCATGAATTTTGATAAATTTAGAGGAAAACACTTTAATAATTTAATGTTTTTTAATAAATATGTAGAAGACCAGTTACAAAATAAACTGAAGGGTTATCGCTCTTATCTAATTTCACTTATACAGTATGATAAAAGGGTAGGTCATGTAGATGTCGATTGCCTCGAATCTGTAATTGAACTAATTAATAAAATTAATAAATATATAAAGTAATATTTTAAGGTGAGTGCAATAACATAGTGCCCCCTATAAAATTAACGTGACAGACATCTTAATTGGGATAGCTTTATTTGTTCAATTAAGGTGCCTGTATTGCTTGATTTATAATCCTAAACTTTACACTTTAACGAACTAAGAATTAGGATGGCTGTCATCTTAATTTCTTTAGTCATCTTAATTTGATGAAACACGAAAAATTGAAGTCTTTCATGGCGACAAACATGGCTTTGCCTCTAAAAAACTCAAAGTAATGGCACGCAATTAGGCGTTATTCCTATTCCTTCTTTATTAGAAATTTCGAGCCAATCAGAATTTGAATCAGTGTGGGATAAATCAGTAAGCTAATGACTATTCAGTACCTTTAAGGTGATGAAATAGCTCTTATAACTCAAGGGCAATAAATTGTCGTTTATGTATGTAATGATATAGGTAAAGAGAGTAAAGGCTTTGTATTAGCTATTAGTAAGCGTTGGAAAGAGCCTGAACAAGTTTACAAACAGTTATTTAGTTACGTAACTAAATCAATGAAATTACGAAGGCGCCCAATCTAAATTCAAGAAAGTTACTATGAAAATTCAGACCGAGAACGGCGAGCAATTATCAGTAACTGCAAAAATCTGCTCGCATAAAGGTAAAAGTAATCAGTAAAAAATTAAAACTGCATCATACAGTCATTCCAATGCGTGTAATTAAGGTTTAACAGCACTAATAACTCATTTAGTGTGTGGGTTTAAATACTTGCGAAGCGAGGTAGTCCACTGTTTTAAATGATTTATATTAACTTACTAGCTTTGCCTTTTAGCAATCGCTTTGTATGTTAAAAATGAAACAACAGAGATAAGCATAAAGCTTGGTAGTACAAATATGAATATAGATGGCGCATTTTCAACTCTTTGTGCTTCGTTTATAAAAGGAAATACTAGCTTTTTATATACAATAAAAAAAACAGCAAAATTTAAACATCCATTCACGCAAACAATCATAAAAAATATTAGTAATCTTTTTATATCCATTCTTTTACTTATTCCCCAAAGCTCAACATTTACTTTTAGTCAGACCCGAAATTATACTAAAAAATTCAACTATATATCGATTTAAAATGTAATTACGAAGACATACCCCCTAAGTTTTAATTGCGAAGGCACTTAATCTAAATTAAAAAAGTTACTGTGAAAGTTCAGACCGAGAACGGCGAGCAATTATCAGTAACTGAAAAAGCTGCTCGCATAAAGTTAAAAGTAATCAGTAAAAAATTAAAACTGCATCATGCAGTTATTCCAATACGTGTAATTAAGGTTTAACAGTGGTGGTGGCTTATTTAACGAGCGATGCATAACTCTGGTTATAGTTAAAAAAATTTTGTAACGTTTATTATTCGCCAGTCCAATCAGGCTGATTTTCCATTCCATCTATGTAATCTGACGCTTTTACAAAAATAATACCGGTATACTTTTGTTGACGAACATAATCCACCACTCGTTGATGGCAATATAAATGTGGCATATTAACATTGGCCATTTTAAAAATAAGTCGTTGTTCTTCAGGGATAGCGCGTAAAACTGAATCATCAAAAATAGTGTTATCAACAATTAATCGGTCACCTTCATCCCACAGATCTGGATCATAATCTATTTCACTTTTTTGTTTATCGATACAATCGATACCTTCAAAAAAATTAACCAGCCATAAATTTTCATGCCATTTTTCATCGTCATCAATATAAATAGTCGGAAAAAGTTGTAGTCCGTAAATATCAAATTGACGAAGAAATACTATAAACGCCTTAGGGATGATCATAGCGCCAAAATCAAGAAAGATATCAGGCAGCACTGTTTTAATCCCCAGTTTTAAGTTTTCTTCTTTGTAATTGTTAAGATAAACCATGGGACCATCAGCAAGGTTAAATTTTCTGTAATGATAATAACGACGACTTGATTTTTCATCAGTATTAATAAATAACTTATCTTTAGTATTAGCCCTGAAAGGGATGTAATATTCTTGTTGTAATTCGCTCATAGTCTAGCCTTTATAAATAATTTTGTATTAATTTTTATTCGCCAGTCCAACCAGGCTGATTTTCCATTCCATCTATGTAATCTGACGCTTTTACAAAAATAATACCGGTATACTTTTGTTGACGAACATAATCCACCACTCGTTGATGGCAATATAAATGTGGCCTGTCAACATTGGCCATCTTAAAGATGAGTCGTTGATCTTCAGGTATGGCACGTAAAACCGAATCGTCAAAAACAGTTTTATCAACAATTAATGGATCACCTTCATCCCAGCCTCGTGGATCATAATCGATTTCACTTTTTTGTTTATCGATACAATCGATACCTTCAAAAAAATTAACCAGCCATAAATTTTCATGCCATTTTTCATCGTCATCAATATAAATAGTCGGAAAAAGTTGTAAACCGTATATATCAAATTGACGAAGAAATACCATAAACGCCTTAGGGATGATCATAGCGCCAAAATCAAGAAAGATATCGGGCAGCACTGTTTTAATCCCCAGTTTTAAGTTTTCTTCTTTGTAATTGTTAAGATAAACCATGGGGCCATCAGCAAGATTAAATTTTCTGTAATGATAGTAGCGCCGTTTTGACTTTTCATCCCTTCCAATAAATAACTTATCTTTAGTATTAGCCCTGAAGGGGATGTAATATTCTTGCTGAAGTTGACTCATAGACTTGCCTTTAATAAATAATTTTGTATTGATTTTTATTCGCCAGTCCAACCAGGCTGATTTTCCATTCCTCTTTTGTAATCAGATGCTTTTACAAAAATGATACCGGTATAGTTCTGCTCACGAATATAATCCACCACTCGCTGGTGGCAATATAAATATACCATATCAACATTGTCCATCGTAAAAATGAGTCGTTGATCTTCAGGGATAGCACGTAAAATCGAATCATCAAAAACAGTTTTTTTAACAACTAATGGATCACCTTCCTCCCACAGTTTTGGGTTATAGTTAATTTTACTTTTTTCTTTATCAATACAATTTATACCTTCAAAAAAATTAACCAGCCATAAATTCTCATGCCATTGGTCGTCATCGTCAATATAAACAGTCGGAAAAAGTTGTAGTCCGTAAATATCAAAGTTTCGAAGAAATACCATAAACTCTTTAGGTATGATCATTGCTCCAAAGTCATGAAAGATATCAGGCAGCGGCGTTTTACTTCCTAGTTTTAAGTTTTCTTCTTTGTATTTATTAAGATAAACCATTGGCCCATCAGCAAGGTTAAACTTTGTATGGAAATAATAGCGCCGTTTTGATTTCTCATCCCTTCCAATAAATAACTTATCTTTAGTATTAGCCCTGAAAGGGATGTAATATTCTTGTTGTAGTTCACTCATGCTTTTTCCTTCTATTTATATCATTACTATTTACATCACGGAAAACGAGGGCGTGTTGATCTTTGTGGATTGAAATTTGTTCAATCTAGGGACGATTTAATCGCGGCGCGAGGTTTGTAACCTAGTGGGCTAAGTAAAAACCGAGCAACAAAGAGTCAATCGTCCCTAGGAAGAACCCAAAGGGCAGCGCATGTTTGGTCTTTATGCTGCGTTATCGCCTATGTATGGGGAACAACCACACTTCATAGGCTCTGCCTTGCCTAAAAACCAAACATACTGCTGCAAATTCAACCACTAAAGGTCAACACGCCCTAGTCACACCATTTTATATCGACTTTAAATTTAATAAGTTGTAACGCCATCAAAGCCTTCATGGTTCTGCATGCCTTCTTCAAAGTCAGCGACTTTAATAAACTGAACGCCTGTGTATTTCATTTTCCGGATGAAATCAACAACACGTTGATGACAGTAGAGATGAGGTAAACTTACTTTATTTATTTTTAGTATTAACCGATTTTCTTCTGGTATTGCATTTAAAGCCGCTTCACAAAGAGATGGCTGCTTAACTTTATGATCATCGCCTTCTTCCCATGTTTTAGGGTTGTTTTTTATTCGACTCTTTTCAAAGTCCAAACAGTCTACTCTTTTATAACAATGAATCACCGATAAATTTTCATGCCATTTATCATCGTCATCAATATAGACTGCAGGAAAAACCTGGATACCAGGAAGATCAAATACACGTAGAAATTTCATCATTTCATTAGGTATCACCATTTGACCCGCTACTATCATAATGTCTGGAATAGGTAATTTAACGCCTTCTTTTTTATCTTCTACTTTGTAAGAATTCATGTAAAACATAGGACCTTCAGAAAGGTTAAGCTTTCTATGTCCACGTCGCATTACCGTTTTTTTATCCATGCCAACAAATAATTTACTATCATCCATTGCCGCAAAGGGTAGATAATATTCTTGATCGTATTTACTCATTTAGCTGCCTTGGTTTGTGTGTTGTTATTGATAAAATATTGCAATATGGATTTAATATGTTGGTATGACAAAACCATCAGGGCAGTTTTCCATTCAACAAATTAACGTGACACCCATCTAATTGGGATAAATTAACGTGACACCCATCTTAATTGGGATAGCTTTGCTTGTTCAATTAAGGTATCTGTCTTGCTTTATTTTACTATATAAATTACTTGTTTATGTTCGTCGAAACTCAAATAAGTTACTGTGTCGGATGGGGTTCTGCTTATCCGACCTATGTTTTCAAATATATTTGAAGGGTGGTGGTTACCTTCTCTGCTAAGCTAGTTGTCTAATATTGAATATTCGTTGGGTTTCGCTACGCTCTACCCAACCTACGTGTTTAACTTAAATATTACGTAGGCGAGAATAGCGTTGCCTGAGCGTTCTGCCTATTAGCCGAAATAACGCCGATATCTATCCTAATTTTATACGGTTAAGCGCATCTTACGAGAATTCTAGAGGCTGTGTTAGAGATAAATCGCTTGTGATGTTACGAATAACCACACGCATTTAGTGCTGTATGTTGACGATAAAATATCTAATAAGTTTATAGTAAGATAATTCTTGTTCGCTTACTTATACGTAGTAAAAAAGGCTGCACATTGCAGCCTTTTTTAAGTGTTGAATAACAATTTTACTCGTTAAGCCTCTTGCTTGGCTTCTTCTTCACTAATTTGTTTAAGTGCTTGAATGAATGAGTCGCTTGGTTGTCCGCCAGTGAGCGCATATTTATCGTTTATGATAAACGTAGGTACTGACGTAATACCCATTTGTTTAAAGTTGTCTTGCTCTTGGCGTACGTCTTGTACGTATTTGTCTGAATGCAGGATACCGCGCGCAGTTTCTTTATCAAGACCCACTTTTTCAACAACGTCGAGTAGTGCTTCTTCTTGATTTAAGTATTTTAAATCAGTGAAGTGCGCTTCAAAAAAAGCAAGTTTAAGCTGCGTTTGCTTACCTTCTTCACGTGCCCACATTAATAAACGATGCAAATCAAAGCTGTTGATCATGATACGTTTGCCATCAAAATTAAAGGTAAACCCTGCACGTTGACCTGCTTCGAACATGTTTTTACGATTTTCGTCGCCTTGTTCTTCACTTAGGTTGTACTTTTGCATTAAGTGTTCGTTTAAGTCTTGACCTTCAATTGGCATATCTGGGTTTAGTTCAAAAGGATGCCACGTAATATCTGCGCTCATCTCGTCTTTAAGTTGGTCTAGTGCAGTTTCTAGGTTTTTATAACCCACTACACACCAAGGGCACATTACATCTGAAACGATATCAATTTTAAAGTTTTTCATATTTATCCTTTTGAGGATTGCTTATAACTAAGTATAAAAAAGGATATTGGGATTAATTTAGCTTTATCAATCCTAAATACCAACGTGCAGTAACACTTTATCATTTTGAGTGGCCAAACCAGATGCTAGCTGCGTTAAAAATCTCTCATTTGGAACAACTAAATAACGAAATTTTTGCCTTACTATCGACAAGGTTTTCCTTCCTCAAAATAGATCACTTAGTTAAGCACGTTGGTATAAACTAAAAAGAGCAGCTATACAGCTGCTCTTTTGAAGGTATTCAGTTTAAGCGTTAAGCCCAAATGGGTCGTCAATACTGTAACTTGGCTCTGTAAACCAATGAGGGCCGGTGTCGGTCATGTAAAAATGATCCTCTAGGCGCACGCCAAATTCATCGGGTATAACTAACATTGGCTCGTTACTAAAGCACATGCCTGTGGCAAGTGGGGTTTTATCACCGCCAACTAGGTATGGCCATTCATGAATGTCTAGCCCAATGCCGTGACCAGTTCGATGCGGGCAACCTGGCGTTTGGTACTGCGGTCCTAGCCCTTGCGCCGCTAAATAGTTACGTGCGCCAGCATCTACGTCTTCGCAGGTGGCACCGATTTTAGCTACGTTAAATGCCGCCATTTGCGCTGCTTTTTCATGATCCCAAAACATTCGTTGGCGTATGGTTGGTTCGCCAAATACATAGGTACGGGTTATGTCTGATAGGTAATCGTGTACTTTACAGCCGGTATCTATTAATACCATATCGCCTTTTTTAAGTACTTGGGCGTCTTTAACACCGTGCGGAAAAGACGTTGCAACACCAAACAATACAATACAAAAATAGTTACCTGGTGCGCCTACCTTTTGGTGTGCTTGTTTAATAAAGGCTTCTACTTCGGTGGTCGTTATTCCCTCGTAAAGCATGCTTGCTGTGGCTTGATGTACGGCTAAGGTCATATCCATTGCGCGCTGCATTAAGCTAAGCTCGTGAACAGATTTATGCATGCGGCAATGCGCCGTTACAGGCTGTGCATTGATGAGTGTTAAACCCGTTTGCGCTTTATTAATGCCGTCGAATATAAAAAATTGCGCGCTTTCATCAATGCCAATAGTTGCGTTTTCATTAATGTTTAGTTTTTTTAGTACTTCAACAAAAAGTGCATAAGGGTTTTCGTGCTCTTGCCACCCGTGAATAGGACCATCTATAACTTTAAACCCGTTTAAAGAGCCAATTTCGAAATAAGGCGCAATGTATTGTACTTCACCAAGGGCGGGTAATATTGCGCCAACCATGCGCTCGCTCGCGTACCATTTCATACCTGTAAAGTAGGTTAGGTTGGTGCCAGCGTTTAAATAAATTGCATCAATATTGTTTGCTAACATATAAGCTTGCGCCTTTGCTATGCGCTCTAAATGTTCGTCAGCAGCAATAGGGGTCAGCGTTAGCGTCATATTACTTAAGCTTGCCAACGCTTGTTCGCTTGATTGTGTACCTATACCTATAGTGGTCATGTTTTTCTCCTTGGATTTTTAGCTAGTGTGATTAATACCAAGGTAAAATTCAATGTTATGCGATAAAAGGATGCAATTACTTGCAGCTTTAAACACATAACATTCACTTTTTAGCATAAGGTAAGCGAGTTAGTTTGTTACTTGTGTGATAGCTATCAAGCCCGGTTACTGCGACTGTTTCTATTGCTTGTAAATCTAGGAAACCATCGCTTTGCAGTGCTTCTTTATCAACAAAAACATCCATAATTTCGCCAATAACGAGCTCAGTCCCATTGATGGCTAAATGCTGGTTTTCTACAAATTTAACCGAGTACTTTAAGCGGCTTTCTTTTACAAAAGGCGCTGCAAAGTCGTTTAAGTATTCAGGTGTTAAGCCTGTAGCATCAAACTCAGACTCTTCTTTATCGTAACGAGCTGAGGTTTGATGAGCTTGCTTGTAAATCGACTTATTAACTTGGTTAATAGTGTAGGTGCCCGTTTGTAAAATATTTTCAAACGTATGACGCGGCACCCTATGAGGGCGTATTATCATTGCAACTAACGGTGGGTTAGCCCCAAGATGAATAACAGAGCTTACAATCGATAAGTTGGTATTGCCGAGTAAATCTTGCGTGCCAATTAAATTAGCGCTTTTAAAACCCGAAAGCGAGTTGATTAAGTGTGTACGGGTATGTTTTTCAAGTGCGTCTATACGCGCTTTAGTAAAATGCATTAAAAATCCTTACCACGGTATGGTTGAGCCTTGCCAATCTAAGTAAGCAGGTTCACCGTTTAGTTTTAAATCAGGGTTATTGTTTGTTAATTCAAAAAGTTGACCAGCTACAAATTCAGGTGTAAATAATTTACCTTCAGGTACATTTTTTTGAAAGGGCTTTGAAAGTGCTGTATCGGTAGTGCCAGGATGAAACAAAATGAGTTTGGTATTTTTAGCACGACGAGCAAGCTCTATAGCCGCCGTTTTAAATAGCATGTTAAGCGCCGCTTTAGATGCGCGGTAAGTATACCAACCACCTAATTTGTTGTCGTTTATGCTGCCTACGCGCGCACTTAATGCTGTAATAGTACACTGCGTTTTGTGGGTTAATAGCGGCAATACGCTCTGTAAACACAATAATGGCGTGAGTGTATTAGCATTTAGTAACTCGTTAAAATAATCAGCGTTTAAATCTTCTAACTTCTTTTCGGGCATGTGCTGAGTATTATGCAATTTACCGTTAAACATAATAACTTGATGTAAATCAGCTTGCTGTTGCTTAAGACTAGATGTGAGCTGAGCCAAGCTATTTGCTGAGTAGTCGGTGTTAAAGTGCTCAGTGTTAGGTGTGTTATTTATTGCAGGTTCATCTGTTTTTGAGCTAACACAGATAATTTTAAAATTGGCTGCATGATTATTCAAATGTTTAACATAGGCTTTTGCAATAGTGCTACTAGCGCCAAATAAAACAATGGTTTTCATTTTCTACCCTTAGTTTTTAAACTGCATTGCCCATTAGAACACGTTGTGTTCGGCATTAAAATTTTGCTAAAAGAGTGTCTATATTTAGCAAATAGCAAGTATCCGCAGTCAGCGAAAAAGCTAATTATTGGCAAGCGAAAAATTTTCAACCAGCCGTGTTTACCTACTACTTTCCATGCTTCGTAAGTTACATCTAGCCCGTAAATCATTTCACCTGATTGCTTTTGAGCTTGCAGGTAAGTCATCGCTTGGTCTTTATCAATATACGAATATCGCTCACTAAAATCGCTAGCGTTAAGATCTTCAAGCGTAATTAAGTTTTTGGTATCAGCGTGTTTTAGTTGGTTCATTTCGGTACTGCATAGTGGGCAATTGCCATCGTAAAAAATGATCATATAATTGCTTTGTGATTATTTTATATATGCTTTTTTACGGACAAGGTTTGCAAATCGATCTATTAAATTTGTTCTCATAATGATATTAATAGTGTCCTACGAAAAAATGGAGATTGATAAATGAGTGAACAATACGCCGCCTTGCGAGGTAATGTAAATTTACTAGGGCAACTACTAGGACAAACAATTAAAGATGCCCAAGGTCAAGCGATTTTAGATAAAGTGGAAGAAATTCGTGCTTTATCAAAATCATCTCGCAGTGGTAACGAAGACGACAGACAAGCGCTAATAGAAGTATTACATGCGCTTAGTGATGAAGAGCTTTTACCGGTTGCCCGTTCATTTAATCATTTTTTAAACCTTGCTAATGTAGCAGAGCAATTTCATACCGTTTCGCGTTTTAATGACGTTGGCCTTGGTCAACAAAATCCTCTCACTCAAACATTAAAAACGTTAGCTTCAAAAGCAGAACAAGGCCAGTTAGACAGTAATCATTTGGCCGAAACACTCTCAAAACTCCACATAAATTTAGTATTAACCGCTCACCCAACCGAGGTGACGCGCCGTACTATTATTAATAAACACGTTGAACTAAGTGATTGCTTAGCCTCATTAGAGCGAAAAGATAACTTGCCGTTAGAGCGGGATACTATTTTAAATCGTATTGAACAGCTTATTAGTCAGGCTTGGCATACCGATGATATTCGTCGCTCTCGCCCAACGCCAGTTGATGAAGCTAAATGGGGTTACGCAGTAATTGAAAACAGCCTGTGGCATGCGGTACCGCGTTTTTTACGTGAATTTTCAGCCAATGTTAAAGACCAGTTAAGCTTAGAGTTACCAATAGATTACAGCCCGATTGAGTTTACATCTTGGATGGGTGGGGACCGTGATGGTAATCCGTTTGTAACATCGCAGGTTACAACAGAGGTGCTTGATCATGGTCGTTGGATGGCACTTAATTTATACATTCAAGACTTAAAAACGTTGTGCGCTGAATTATCTATGTCAGATGCCAGTGATGAGCTTATTGAGCTTGCAGGGCAAGAGTTTGAACCATACAGAGCAGTAATCAAAAAGCTTAAAAATCAGGTTGCTGAAACAGTGGCTCATCTTGGCGCTAAAATTAAAAATAAGCGCAGCGATTCACAGGACTTAATTACTAATATTAATCAGCTTAAACATCCGGTTGAGGTGTGCTACCGCTCGTTATTAAAGTGTAATATGAAAGTAGTTGCAGATGGCTTATTACTTGATTTACTGCACCGTATTAATAGCTTTGGTTTGCGTTTAGCTAAACTTGATGTGCGCCAGGATTCGTCTCGCCACGGCGATGTGTTTTCAGAACTGACTCGTTACTTAGGTTTAGGCGACTACAACCAATGGCAAGAGCAAGACAAACAAGCATTTTTACTTGCAGAGCTTAACTCGCGCAGACCGCTTATTCCAAAACATTGGCAACCAAGCCCAGATGTACAAGAAGTACTTGATACCTTTGATGTAATTGCCAAGCAAGACGAAGCAACATTTGGTTTGTATATTATTTCGATGGCGCGAACAGCTTCAGACATCTTAGCAGTACAACTATTGCTAAAAGAAAGCGGCTGTAGTTTTGATTTACCCGTAGCGCCGTTGTTTGAAACGCTTGACGATTTAAACGCAGGGAGTGATGTAATTACCACGCTGCTTGATAATGTTTGGTATCGCGGGCACATTAAAAATACCCAAAACGTAATGATTGGTTACTCGGATTCAGCTAAAGATGCCGGCATGATGGCAGCAGGTTGGGCGCAGTACGAAGCAATGGATAAACTAGTACAGCTTGCTGATGCACGCGGTATTGAGCTTGTTTTATTCCACGGACGTGGTGGTACAGTAGGGCGTGGCGGTGCACCCGCTGCACAAGCGCTGCATTCACAACCACCAGGCTCATTAAAAGGTGGTTTGCGTGTAACCGAGCAAGGCGAGATGATTCGCTTTAAATTTGGTTTACCCGATGTAGCACTGCAAAGCTTAAATATTTATGCAGGCGCAGTACTGCAAAGTAACTTATTACCGCCGCCGGAGCCAAAACCAGAATGGCGCGAAGTAATGAAGCTAATAAGTGAGGAGTCGTGTGAGCATTACCGTAATGTAGTTCGCCATGATGAAAACTTTGTACCTTACTTTAGAATGGCAACACCTGAGCTTGAACTGTCTAAGTTGCCGCTTGGCTCTCGCCCTGCAAAACGTAATCCTAATGGTGGCGTTGAAAGTTTACGTGCTATTCCATGGATTTTTGCTTGGAGCCAAAACCGTTTAATGCTTCCAGCATGGTTAGGTGCGTTAACAGGCTTAAAAGCTGCGCTTAATAAGTACGGTGCAGAAACCCTAAACGAAATGAGCTTACAATGGCCGTTCTTTAGATCGCGCTTAGAAATGCTAGAAATGGTATTTAGTAAAGCCGATTGCTGGTTGAGTGAGCATTACGACAATGCGCTAGTGGAAGATATGTACAAACCACTGGGTGTAACACTTCGTAAAGAGCTTCAAGAAGCCATTAGCTTAGTGCAATCACTTAGCCCGCAAAAAAGCCTCTTAGCCGAACAGCCTTGGATTAAAGAGTCGATTAGTTTACGTAACCCGTACACCGATCCACTTAATTTATTACAAGTTGAGCTTTTACGCCGTGCTCGCTCAGAGGAAAAACGCAACGAAGGTGACATTGATAATGCATTAATGATCACAATGACAGGTATTGCAGCAGGCATGCGTAATACCGGCTAACATGTTATTTTATTAGGTATACCAGTTAAAATTAAAGGGAGCACGCGATGTGCTCCCTTTTTTGCGTTTAATAACCTAGCAATTAGCGGCTTAACCTTTTAAACTACTTAGCCATTGAATAATGAAAAAATGTTATGGCTTCAGCAACTTTTACTGTACAGCAAGATACAGCACTTACAAATTCGCACATCACATTAAACGTAGCGCAAACAGCGTCATTACGTAGTCAATTAAAATCACAATGTGGCATATTAAATTCTAATAATATTAAACAGTTATGCACGCAGCTTAATGTATCTGATGATGCATTATTACAAGGTTTAGTGCCTTTAGCTTCTGAGTTTGCTGTTGCACCGGTATCGCATTTTCATGTGGGTGCAATTGTTAAAGCGCTTGATGAAAAAGGCGAGGTAAACTTTTACTTTGGTGCAAATGTAGAATTTAACCAGCAAGCGTTGAGTTTAGTCGTTCATGCAGAGCAATCGGCAATAAATAACGCATGGTTAAACGGCGCTAAAAAAATAGTTAAAATAGCGATTAGCGATGCACCGTGTGGGTATTGCCGCCAGTTTATGAACGAACTAGCCGATGCAAAAGAGTTTGATATTTTACTTCCTGGTCAGCAATTTAAACTCGCTGAGCTACTGCCGCATTCATTTGGTCCTACCGATTTAGGTAACGAATTTAGCTTATTTAACCCAAAACCACAGCAAGCTAAATTTAGTGTTGATGATGTTGATGAAGCACTTGCGCGTTTTGCTCTTAATGCTTATGCGCCTTACAGCCAAAACTTTAGCGCCGTAAAAATAAGTACATTTGGTGATGGTGATTTTTACGGAAGTTACGCCGAAAATGCAGCTTACAGCCCAAGTTTATCGCCGTTACAAAGTGCACTAAGTCAGTTCTTTTTAGCTGGGCTTAGCTTTAACGAAAGCACGGTGAAGGGAATAACATTGTTAGAAACTGCAGGTCGAGAAAATCAGTCGCAAGTAGCAAAAGCTGTGCTTGCCAGTTTTACGCATTTACCAGCACTTAAAGTAATTAGCGCACCACTTAAATAGTGGCTCGCATACAATAAAGCACAGCCAGAGCTGTGCTTTATTAAAACGTGCCATTTTATCGCATTAAATAACTCACTAACTGCGTTAAAAATTATTCATATAAGACAACTATACTTCATAATTTTTGCCTTGTTACTGAGCCATTTTCTTATCGTTATAATAGCCTACTAATTAATATAACCTATATTAATCAAGTAATACTTTAGCTGCTTCTAATACGACTGCTACAGATTTACGTTCAATTTCACCGTGGTCAACATTTGGTATTTCTTGGCGAGTACGGTTAACAAGTACGCCTGCTACACATGCAGCTTGTAAACCAAGGGCTGCACACATAGTAAATAATGTTGCTGATTCCATTTCGTAGTTCATCACGCCCAGTTTTTGCCACTCTTCGCAGCTACCTTGTAGTGATTTAGGAACGTAACCAGAATGCGTATCGTAACGCTCTTGCCCTGGGTAGAATGTGTCGCTTGATGCAGTAATACCAATATGGAAATCGATATTTAAGTTTTTACATGCTTGTACCATAGCTTGTGTTGCATAAAAGTCAGACACAGCAGGGTAGCTAAGCGGTGCAAAATGTTGGCTAGCACCGTCTAAACGTACAGACGCTTGGCTAATTAAAATTTCGCCTTCGTTGATATGTGGCTGAATTGCACCTGTTGTACCAATACGTAAAAATTTACGCACGCCAAGTTGTGCTAATTCTTCTACTGCAATCGACGTAGATGGACCACCAATACCCGTAGAACAAACAACCACAGAATGGCCGTTTAGTTGACCTAAGTAAACATGAAACTCACGAGTTTGAGCAAGGCAGGTTGGATTGTCTAGGAATTGTGAAATGCGTGCAGCACGATCTGGGTCACCTGGTACAATCGCAAGTTTTGCACCTTTAAGATCGTCAATACATAGTCCTAAGTGAAATACCTTTTCCATAGCTAAGCCTTATTATAATAAATTGTGTCAATCTAGCATCATTGCTAGAAACGTTTACTAAGTACAGGACGATTGTCCGTTTTACCTTAACTCCTCCAATTAAGACTTAATAATGTTATGTGCCAATTTGATTTATTCATCAACTATGAATATTCAACCAAGTACTTATATACCCAGCACAAACGCACTGTTGACTTGTTCAAGTAGACATAATAAGTATCACTCAAGCGCGTAACTACAATTAAATAGTTGATTGCCTAATGCTATTAATTTCAATTAAATTCAACCACTTACATCGAACTTGGTTGCTTCAGAGCTAAAGTGTTTATTTACTTTAGGCACTGATTTATTTAGCAAAGTAAATTTTATTTGAAGTTTAGGCATTTTTAGTAATTTTGCATAACTAATCAAAATTAATTAGCTACGTACAGAATAAAAAACGAAAGGGTTTATTATGAGCACACAATTTGAAGCATTTAAAAACAAAGTTGAGCACTGTTTGTGCGCACCAGGTGATGGCGTATACACAGTAAACACTGCAAAAGAGCGCAAAGCCGCACTGCGTAATAAACTTTATGGGCAAACTGAAAACGTTGATAACTTATGGCGAGAGTCTTTAAATGAATTACCAAATTCGCCACATAAAGCGGTAATGCTAGGTATTAGCTCTGATTGTGGCGGTGGTATTTTACGCGGCGCAAATTGGGGGCCATTGTTTGTGCGCTCAGCATTAATTGATCAGCAACCGCAGTGCCATTCGTTTGATTTAGGTGATGTACGTGTAATTCCGCATTTACTTCATGATAAATACCTAAATGATGCAACCATTTCTAATTGCCAAAAAGCCCTATACGGGAGCGAAGATAACGACTATTACGTAAGTCCGTTATCAATCACTGAGGATGTATGCGACAGTTTTTACGCAACATTTAAAGATAAAGGGATATTTGGCATTGGTGGCGATCACTCAATAAGTTACCCACTTACTAAAGCGTACTTAAAAGCAAAACGTGAGCAGGGCAAACGCACCGCTATTATTCACTTTGATGCCCATACCGATTTACTTGTTGAGCGCTTGGGCATTGATTTATGTTTTGGCTCTTGGTGTACACATATTTTAGAATTTTTACCGGCACCACATCATTTAATTCAATTTGGTATACGCTCAAGTGGTAAGCCTAAAGCGCACTGGGAAAGTACCTTTGGCGTTAAGCAACATTGGGCTGCTGATATTATTGAGCGTGGCGCAGCAGCGGTTGCTGCCGATGCTATTGCGCAATTAAAGGCTGATAACGTAGATGAAGTATACGTAAGCTTTGATATTGATGCGCTTGATGCAGAGTTTGCATCTGCCACCGGTACGCCAGAGCATAACGGTTTAACACCACAGCATGCGCTTGATATTTTATCAGCCATTGCAGATGAGTTCCCGATTACGGGTGCGGATATGATGGAAATAGCGCCATTTACCGACAGCTCTTTAGTTGGTCAGTCAAGCTCTGAAACAACACTTAGAGAAGGGGCAAAAATTTCAGCCTTTTTGATTAATGCAATGAACAAGTAATAATCTTAATTTAGCTAATTAAGTAATCTAGTCCTATCTACGTATATGGCTAGATTTATATTGCAAGAACTGGCAGTTAACCTGCTCTAAGCTATATTTAGCGTATACCTAGTATAAGCATTTAAAGGTTTCGTTGAATGAAGGTTTTATTATTTTTTTTATGCATCTTAAATATTAGTGTTAGTGCAACAGAAATAACATTGGTGACTGAAGTTTTCCCTGATTTACAGTATATAAATAAAGATAATCAACTAGTCGGTAGCTCAATCGACAAAGTAAATAAAGCACTTGATGGCTCAGGTATTGATTACACTATTTTAGTTCATAATTGGACCGTGTCTTATAATGCTGTACTACGTGACAAGTACACCTGTATTTTTTCTATGGTTAGACTGCCAAACAGAGAAAAAAAGTTTACCTGGATAGCTGAACTCGAACCTTTTGACTCTGCTATTTATGCCCTAAAATCTCGCAGTATAAAACTAAATACTTTAAACGATGCTAAACGCTATAAAACAGCCGTACTTAGAGAAAACTTTAGCCATCACTATTTAGTTGAGCGAGGGTTTAGTGAGTCCCAGCATTTATTACTAATCGACAACTTAGATAAAATAGATAAATTAGTGAGTACAAGGCACGATATTTTAGATTTTATAGTATTAAGTAAAAAGCAATTTGCTCATAGAGCTAAAACTGAACCAAAGTTAAAGTTACTTGAACCCGTACTGAGCTTAAACACCGCACAATCTCCTTTGTACTTTGCGTGCAATATTAATATGGATCCTTCCTTAGTAACTCAATTAAAAGCCGCCTTTAGTAAAATTTAAAGAGTGAAATTTATAGTTTTACAAGCTTAACTAATTGAAATTTAGTGGTTAAAATATATATTGTAAATTTAAATTGCTGCGTTTAAAAAAGCGATTATAATCAGCTGCTTTTGTTTCAAAAGCACTAACTTTTTTGGAGCGTTAAATGGGTGATTTAATCGGGATTAGCTTATTGATCTTGATCAGTGCGTTGTTTGCTATGTCGGAAATAGCAATTGCAGCGTCACGAAAAATAAAGCTGCGAGTAATGGCAGATGAAGGCAATATAAAAGCGGCTGCGGTATTAAAACTGCAAGAGAATCCGGGTGCTTTTTTTGCCATGATTCAAATAGCACTCAATGCAATTGCTATACTGGGCGGTATTGTAGGCGAGCAGGCACTATCTCCTTATGTTGAAAGTATATTAGTACTTTTTTATCAAGGCGCGCATTTAGAAAAAATTAGCTTTTTATTCTCGTTTTTTACTATTACTTCTTTATTTATATTGTTTGCCGATTTAATGCCAAAACGCTTAGCGATGATCATGCCTGAAGCGGTAGCAGTTAGAGTGGTGACAATAATGCGCTGGGTTACCTTTGCATTAACGCCGCTGGTTATGTTTTTTAACGGCGTAACAAACTTTGTACTGCGTTTATTTAAAGTACCGGCTGAGCGAGAAGACAATGTAACAACGGAAGATATTGTAGCAATGATGGACGCAGGTGCTGCATATGGCAGCTTACAAAAACAAGAATACGAACTCATTGGTAATGTGTTTGACCTAGAAGCCCGATTTTTATCGAGTGTAATGACGCCTCGCGACCAAATTGTGTATTTTGATTTAAACGAAAGCAGCCATGATATTGCGACTAAAATTATTGACCATCCTCATAATCACTTTTTAGTGGTATCAGGAAACTTAGATAAATTACATGGCTCAGTAGAATCTAAAGATATTTTAAGGCAAGTGCTTAAAGGTGATGTAGCAAATATAAATGATGAGCTTATTGATAAGGATGTTTTTTACCTTCCAGAAACACTGAGCTTATCTGAGGCGTTAAATGCATTTAAAAGTGCAGCAAAACCATTTGCCGTTGTGGTTAATGAATATGCTTTATCGGTCGGTATTGTTACGGTTAAAGATTTAATGAAAGGCTTTATGGGGGATTTAATTACCCATCAAGGTGATGAGCTAATAATTGAGCGCGACATGGACTCTTGGCTGGTGGATGGTTTAACACCTATTACTGATTTAGCTAAAGTATTAGATATAGAAGAGTTTCCACAGCAAATGCATTACGAAACGGTTGCTGGTTTTTTAATTTATACCATGAAACGTATTCCTAAACGTGCCGAACATTTTACGTATGCAGGGTTTAAGTTTGAGGTTGTTGATGTAGAAGGAATTAGGGTGGAGCAGTTACTTGTTTCCCGAGTAGCTCCTACAATAACGTCACCACCTGTAACTGAGTAAATTGCACTTTTAAAGTGAGAGTATTTATCTATAGGTACATTTAAAGGCCAAGCTATGCTTGGCTTTTTGTTTTTTAATTAGTAAATAATCATTACTGCTATTTTATTAATAAGCTAGATTATTTAATTTTCATCAGGTTAACATGGTGCACTACCTAATACTTACATTGTTTTTTTAGAGTGTAAGTTTCTATAAATTTCGTCGTATTAAGATTCATTATTGAACACTTTTACTTTAGAATGATCGTTCACTCTAAATTAAAAGGTATTTGACATGCAGCGTTCCCGCATCGCTTTATTTGTATTATCAGCCCTCGTCGGTTCTGTTGCTTTAACTGGTTGCGACCAGGCAGCTGAACAGTCGCAAGCTTCTGCACCAAAAGCCGTTCCAGTAGGGGTTATTACATTAAAAAGCCAAGCGCTTACTCTCAAAAAAGAACTTCCTGGTCGTATCAGTGCATTTCAAATTGCTGAAATTCGCCCACAAGTAAGTGGTATTGTGCAATCTCGTTTATTTGTAGAAGGTAAAGAGGTTAAACAAGGCCAGGCTCTGTATCAAATAGACCCTGCGACATTTGAAGCAGACTTAGCAGCAAGTGAAGCAAGTGTTGCACGGGCTCAGGCAAGTATTTCAAGTAGTAAAGCCAAGGCATCTCGTTTTAGCGAGCTTTTAAAAATAAAAGCGGTAAGTCAGCAAGATTTTGACGAGGCTGATGCTGCATACAAACAAGCAAAAGCTGAATTGTTAACAGCTAAGGCGCAGTTACAAACAGCGCAAATTAATCTTGATTACAGCCATGTGTCTTCGCCAATCAGTGGGCAAATTAGTAAATCAAGCGTAACTGTTGGTGCTTTAGTTAGCGCAAACCAATCAACAGCGCTTGCTACCGTTACTCAGCTTGATCCAATTTATATCGATTTAACACAATCAAGTAACGAACTTACAAAGCTTAAAAAATCACTTGCATCTGGCGATTTAACGGTTGATTCTGCGAGTCAAACTGATGTTGAACTCACTATGGAAGATGGGTCAATTTATCCTCACAAAGGCACATTGCAGTTTTCTGAAGTGACTGTTGACCCAAGTACTGGCTCAGTAACACTACGTGCTAAATTTTCAAACCCAGAAAAATTATTACTGCCAGGCATGTACGCCCGAGCTTCTATTGTGGAAGGTGTTAAGGCGGGTGCTATTTTAGCTCCGCAACGTGGTGTTAGCCGTAATTCAAAAGGCGAACCAACAGCAATGGTTGTGAGCAAAGACAACACAGTAGAAAGCCGCGTATTAAAAGTAGACAGAACGATTGGTTCTGATTGGCTTGTTACTGATGGCTTAATGGATGGCGATAAGTTAATAGTTGAAGGTTTACAAAAAATCCGCCCTGGTGCACCAGTTAATCCATCTGAAATTCAATCGTCTGCTAAAGCCGATCAAGCGCAATAACGGAGAGTTTTAATGTCACGATTTTTTATCGATAGACCGATATTTGCTTGGGTACTCGCTATTGTAGTGATGCTTGCAGGTATTTTGGCGATTAGGAGTTTACCTATTTCGCAGTATCCTTCAATTGCACCACCTGCAGTGAGTATTACTGCAACGTACCCTGGTGCATCTGCACGTACACTAGAGGATACGGTTACGCAAGTTATTGAGCAAAAAATGAAAGGACTTGATGGCTTGCTTTATATGTCATCTACTTCTGAGTCGAGTGGTTCTGCTACGCTTACACTTTCGTTTAGCGCTGAAACTGACCCTGATATTGCACAAGTTCAAGTGCAAAATAAACTAGCGACAGCGACTCCACTATTACCAGAAGCCGTTCAAAGGCAAGGCGTTGTAGTTGCAAAGTCTGCACGTAACTTTTTAATGGTTTATGCTTTTGTGTCTAAAGATGGCAGCATGAATAACATTGATATTGGTGATTATGTTTCATCAAACGTGCAAGATATTGTCTCGCGTGTTGAAGGCGTAGGTGAAGTGCAGTTGTTTGGTTCTCAGTACGCGATGCGTATTTGGTTAGACCCTGCAAAGTTACAAAATTATAAGCTTACACCTGCAGATATTAGTGCATCAATTAGTGCGCAAAATGCACAAGTATCTGCCGGTCAACTTGGCGGTATGCCTGCCATTGATGGTCAGCAACTTAATGCAACAGTAACTGCGCAAAGTCGATTACAAACGCCAGAGCAATTTGAACAAATATTAGTTAAAACCAATTCAGATGGCTCTTTTGTACGTCTAGAGGACGTTGCTAGAGTAGAGCTTGGCGGTGAAAGCTACCGCGTTGTTGCTCGTTACGATGGACAACCGGCATCAGGATTAGGTATTAAATTAGCCAGTGGTGCTAACGCACTTGATACTGCCGCTGGAGTTAAAAAAGCAATTGAAGAGCTAAAACCGTTTTTTCCAGAGGGGTTAGATGCTGTTATACCTTACGACACAACGCCGTTTGTATCGTTATCTATCGAAAAAGTTATTCATACATTAATTGAAGCTGTTGTACTTGTTTTTGTAGTTATGTATTTGTTCCTACAAAACTTTAGGGCAACGCTTATACCGACAATAGCAGTGCCAGTGGTTTTACTAGGTACGTTTGGTATTTTATACACCTTTGGTTATTCAATAAATACGCTAACGATGTTTGCGATGGTGCTTGCCATAGGCTTATTAGTAGATGACGCAATCGTTGTTGTAGAAAATGTTGAGCGCTTAATGACCGAGGAAAAGCTCTCGGCGCTTGAAGCAACACGAAAATCTATGGATGAAATTAAAGGCGCGCTGGTAGGTATTGCCATGGTGCTTTCTGCGGTATTTATCCCAATGGCATTTTTTAGTGGTTCTACCGGTATTATTTATCGTCAGTTTTCTATTACGCTTGTATCGGCAATGGGCTTGTCGGTATTGGTGGCACTTATTTTAACACCTGCATTGTGTGCAACGCTTTTAAAACCAAGCCATGTTCATGATAACACGTCATTTATTGGCAAGTTTTTCACTGGTTTTAACCGTGGGTTTGATAAAACTAATAGCGGTGCGCAAGGCTTTGTTAGCCGAATGATCAACCACTCTAAGCGTTATTTACTTATTTACGCGGTGATAGTGGGTGGCATGGTGTATGTATTTTCGCATTTACCAACGGCATTTTTACCAGACGAAGACCAAGGTATTTTATTTAACCAAGTTTCATTACCAGCGGGTTCTACAACACAGCAAACGCTAGAAGTTGTTAAAAAAATGGAGAACCATTACCTAAATGAGCAATCTGAGGCTGTTAACGGTATCTTTACTGTAACAGGATTTAGTTTTGCAGGTTCAGGTCAAAACTCTGCAATTGGTTTTGTTAACCTTAAACATTGGGATCAGCGTCAACGCGATGATTTATCGGTACAAGGTGTTGCAGGTAAAGCAATGGGGTACTTCTCAACTATAAAAGAAGCATTTGTTTTTGCCTTTCCGCCACCTGCAATTGTTGAACTGGGTACTGCTAATGGTTTTAATATCTTTTTACAAGACCGTGTAGGCCTAGGGCATGATGCACTTTTAGCTGCGCGAAATCAGTTGTTAGGTTTAGCAAGCCAAAGTCCAATTTTAGCGGGCGTACGTCCAAATGGACAAGAAGATATGCCAGAACTACAACTTGATACAGATTTGGCAAAAGCCGAAGCGCTTGGCGTGTCGCAAAACGATATTAACAGTACACTTTCGACAGCATGGGGTAGTAGTTATGTGAATGACTTTATTGACCGTGGTCGAGTTAAAAAAGTGTATATGCAAGGTGATGCACAATCGCGCATGGTGCCTGAGGATCTAAATAAGTGGTATGTGCGCAATGATAATGGCGATATGGTGCCGTTTTCAGCGTTTGCTAGTGCCTACTGGACGTATGGTTCGCCACGTTTAGAGCGTTACAATGGTTTTTCAGCAATGGAAATTCAAGGTAGCGCAGCGCCGGGTTACAGTACAGGTCAAGCAATGGATGAAATGGAGCGTTTAGTTAAACAATTACCTAATGGTATTTCGTCTGAGTGGACCGGTATTTCATTCCAAGAGCGCTCAAGTAGCGGTCAAGCACCTTTACTATATGGCTTATCGCTGTTGTTTGTATTTTTATGTTTAGCCGCGCTTTATGAAAGTTGGTCGGTACCGTTTGCGGTAATGATGATTGTGCCACTGGGTATATTTGGGGCAATTATGGCTGCGTTAACAGGTGGATTATCTAACGATATTTACTTACAAGTAGGCTTATTAACCACCATTGGTCTTGCCTCTAAAAATGCGATACTGATTGTAGAGTTTGCGATTCATAAAATGGATGATGGGCTCGGATTAGTAGATGCAGCAGTTGAAGCAGTTCGCTTACGTTTACGTCCAATACTCATGACTTCGATGGCCTTTATTTGTGGTGTTATACCACTTGCTATAGCCTCAAGTGCGGGTTCTGGTGCGCAAAATGCGTTAGGTATTTCTATTATTGGCGGCACACTCGCATCATCAATATTAGTTGTTGTATTTGTACCGTTGTTTTTTGTATTAGTTCGTCGTGTATTCCCTGGTAAGTCTAAAGAACCTATTAAGGAGAGTGCAGAATGAGTGTGAAAACATTTACTTTAAGTGCTATAGCACTTGTTGTATTAAGTGGCTGTCAACTTGCACCTGAGCAAAAAGATATCACTTTACCAGTACCTGATGCATATGCATCGGGTGCTGGGCAAGCACAAGAAGCGGCTTTAAAGTGGCAGCAGTTTTTTAGTGATAAAAAACTACAATCACTTATAACGCAAAGCTTAGAGTACAATAAAGATATGCAAATTGCTGTGCTTAATGTGCAACGTGTACGTGGTTTATATCAAATTGAAGACTCTGCATTGTATCCGTCATTAGACTTTAATGGTTCGGGTACGCGCCAGCGTTTACCGGCTGATTTGTCGGGTACTGGCGATGCAGCTATTAGCTCTCAATACAGTGCTACGGTAGGTATTACGTCGTACGAGTTGGATATTTGGGGAAAAGTACGCAACCAATCAAAGCAAGCTCTGCAAAACTTATACTCTACTGAGCTTAGCCAATACAGCACGCAGGTATCGCTAGTAGCAGAACTTGCTAATGCGTGGCTAAATTACGCTGCCGATCAGCAGTTATTAAAATTAGCTCAAGATACGTTAACGTCTCAACAAGAGTCGCTGTCGCTTACTCAAAAAAGTTTTGATTTAGGTGCAGCTTCAAAAATTACGCTTGAGCAACTTAGAAGCACAGTGGCTACTGCAAAAGTTGATATTGCAACCTATAAACGCCTGTTACAGCGCGACAAAAATGCGCTTGATTTGTTAGTAGGTAAGCCAGTGGCGAGTGATTTATTGCCAAGTAAATCATTGGATTCACTTTTAAGTTTACCCGCTATACCAGTAGGTTTGCCATCTGACTTATTAACTCAGCGACCAGATATTAAAGCTGCTGAGCACTTGTTATTAGCTGCAAATGCCAATATTGGTATTGCGCGTGCTGCTTTTTATCCAAGTATTAGTCTAACGGCTAATGCCGGTACAGCGTCTAGTGATTTAAGTGATTTATTTGATGCAGGCTCTGGTACGTGGAGCTTTGTGCCATCGGTGAGTTTACCTATTTTTAATATGGGTCGAAACCAAGCTCGTTTAGATGTAGCACAAGCAGATCAAGAAATTGCATTGGTTACGTATCAGCAAAAAATTCAGCAAGCTTTTCGTGAAGTATCTGATGCATTAGCTGATAGGCAAGGGTATCAAGAGCAATTAGATGCACTTGATATGCTACTAAAAAGCCGACAATCAACATTTGATTTATCGCAAGCACGATACGATAACGGTGCCGATAGTTACCTACAAGTACTTGATGCTCAAAGAACGTGGTACAGCGCCCAGCAACAGAACATTGTTGGTCAACAAGCTTTACTCGCTAGTAAAATTAGCCTGTACAAAGTAGTTGGTGGTGGCTGGGATCAAAACGTTAAAACTAGCCAAGCTAAGTAATATAAATGGCTGTACTTAATTATATGTATAGCCATTTAATACAGTAGTAGGTCTAAATAGCTGGTGTAAGTTAGCGCGTTGAATACACTTATATTTGTATATGACTTACCATTAAAACACCTTTTGTCGAACCGATTGGTTTGGTAATGGAGTTTCGTATGAAAACCAAAAGACACACAGACCCAGCACTTGCACAGGCGCGAAGAGAGCAAGTTCTTTGCGCTGCAGCTGATTGCTTTCGCCGTAAAGGTTACCATGGTGCAGGTATGGCTGAAATATCAAGAACAGCAGGCATGAGCGCTGGGCATATTTATAATTACTTCGAAAGCAAAGAAGCAATTATTGAAAGTATTATAGAAAAAGACATGGAAGAGATGTTTTCTATATTTCAAGAGTTTGAAGATCAACCAGGCGATATTTTGACGGTTTTATTAGATGGTTTAAATATTGGCGTTAAAAGACACATGGACACAGGTGCATGCGTTGTTGATTTAGACATGATGGCTGAAGCAGGCAGAAACTTTAAAGTAGCGTCTTTATTGCGAGATGCCGATACGCAAGCACGTAACAGAATGCGCCAGCTTCTTATTAGTGAAAGCAGTGTTATTAAAGACATTGATGAAGCGGAGTTAGATAGTCGTATTAATGTTATTTTTTCTGTAATGGCAGGGTTATTACTTAGAAAGGTACTTTACCCAGAGCTTACAGAAGAAACTGTATTAATAGCGCTTCGCCCAGCAATGAAAACCTTACTTATGCCATTTGAGCGCTAATAAAAGTAAATCTAAAAACTAGCCAATAAACTTGGCTAGTTTTACTTTAATGAGCACAGGTTTTAAAATCGCTCTATAGACCACTGCAAAGCAATAAGTGCAATTGCAATTGAGCCTATTGGCATTAACCATTTTTTATACCAATCGTAATTTCTTACCCAAATCAATAGCGGCAAGGCAACAAGTAAAATACTAAGCTGACCAAACTCAACCCCTAAGTTAAATGCAAGAATACTTAGTAATTGATAATCGCTAGATAACCCAAGCTCGCCTAATACACTGGCAAATCCCATTCCATGTAATAAACCAAATGCGAACGTGAGCCAACCCAGACGAAGTACTACGGGCCATACATTATTTAGCGCGGCAAAAAGTACAGATATTGCAATACCGAGTTCTACCCAGCGACTATTTGGTGACACAAGGTTTAATGCCGTCGCGGTGAGCGTAATAGAATGCGCAAGCGTAAATGCGGTAACTATCCAAGCCGTGTGCTTAATTATTTGTTTTTTTGATGTAATACCTTGCCACTGCTTTTGTGTACGAGTAAGTACGCATGGCAGCAACAGGGCAATTAAAAATAAAATATGATCAACACCAATTAAAATATGTATAACGCCTTGATACACATACTGACTAAAGGTGCTTAAATAGCTTGACTGAGTAACACTAAACGTTTGCTTTGCATCGTTAATATTAAATACACGCGATACATTGTTTATATTCACAATTGCTTTGTGATTTGCATCGGTTTTAAAAAAAGCACTGTAATTAAGCGTGACTGAATTATTGCTATCGCAATTAAATAAAAGTGGGATCACTAAATAGGGCTGATTAAAGTGATTATCTAATTGGTACGTTGCTTCACTCGATAAAGCACATACCTGCTCAGTTTGTGATAGCGTTAAACTAGCGCTAATAAATTGGTTGATTGAGCTGCGTTTTGCTTTAATTTCTGCCCACGATATTTGTCCGTTTTGATCTAGATCGAGCGGGACTATTTGTTCTAAATCGGCAATGTTAACTTGCCAATCACCGATGTATTGATTTTTATTAGTGTCGTTGTTAAGCGTTATATAACTGGTACTTAACTGATGAGAAAAACTACTTGCTGAGTAAAAAAAAAGTATTGAGGTAATAATTAATAAGAAAAAAGTTCTCATAGAGTGTCTCGTTGCATCGCTTTAGCTTGAATAATTAATTGCTCGTCTGCGCTCATTTTTGCTTGTTGCCAATTAATATTTGCCCAATATAATGCTTTTTGACCATTAGGCTGCACTGCAATGTAATATTTTGCTAAATCGCTGGCATGAAAAGTATCTTGGCGTAACTCACGTAAATCAACACGGCTTTTCATCATAGTTTGCCATTTTTTATCAGAATTATTTAGTTTTTTTTCTGCAATGGCAAGTCTCAGTAAAATAGCATCTTCTAAATTATTATTATCGGTGAGTAAGTCACCTAAGGTATTTAAAATGCTTTGTGTGTTATTTAGTTCAAGCTGAATATCTGCCCATAAAACAATAAGGCTAACAGGGGCTTTGCTTAAATCTATATTTTGAAGATATGCTTGTGCATCATCATAGTTATTTAAGCGGTAGCTCATTTCACTCAGCACGTGTGTAGTTGCTAGGCTTATATCTTTATTTTGAGTTATCTTTTTTAAAGATTGATAGCTTTGTAAAAGGTCATCGTGCTGACTTTGTACATCTAATACACATGTACTCGTAGTTGTTATACTTACTAATCCGATTAATGCCACGCATTGTTGTTTTGCTTCAATAAACCGACCTTTAGTCATGTAAATGTTTGCAAGTAGTAAGTGGCTATTGCTGTGATTAGGCTCAATTGCTAATACTTGATTGGCTACGTTTATAGCTTCGTTAAATAGGTGTTCTTTTTGTAATACGCGTGCATATAAATAGCCAACTTGAGGTGTTGGGTTTTGCTTATACAATGTAGCTAAACGTGTTTTAAGCATGCCTTGTAAGCGCTCCGTTTGTCCTACATATTGGCTGTTAACCACGAACGAATTTATTTCATCAAGGGAGAGTTTAGCTGTAATTACAGAGCTACTAGATGCTACAACGCTATCGTCACTCGGAATATAAGGCTTTGTAAAAGCATTACATGAAAATAAAGTCGCAATAAGTGCGGTTGTTAATTTAACTGATTTAATGCTGGGTAGGTGCATTTTAATATCCTTAAAAAAGCCATCCATGGCCTGTCAGCTTAATATTTACTGATTAGTTATTATTTGTAGAAAGCAAGTCATCAACATCAGTATCTGCGTTTGTAAAAACACGACCATTTACTGAAAGAGGCTCTGCATTAGGACCTTGATTAAATGCATCTGTTGCAAATTGAGCAAAGTCTACTTGCAATGCTTCAATTGTAATATTAACGCTAGCGCTTACTTGTTCATTAACGCCATCTGATACGCTAAATACAAAACTATCAGCGCCAGTTGCTTCTTTATTTGGCGTATAAGTATAACTACCGTCTGCATTTACAACAGTGCTGCCAAGCGTAGAGTTTGACGTTAAGCTATAGGTTAGTGCATCGCCATCTACGTCATCAGCTACTAGCATGTCATTAATAGCAACCTCAGTTTGCGTTGTAAGTGCGACATTACTTGTTGTTGGTGCTGAATTTACAGCGGGTGATGATTTTTTATCATCATCACTACATCCACTTATTACTAAAAAACTAACAAGTAAACACGCATGTGAAGCTTTTAAATTACGCATTATCGTGATCCTTATTTAGAACCCGCAAGTGGTGTTGCAAGATATGGGAAGCTAGCATCCATCATAGATGCATTTACAGGTGCACCATCGGTAAATGGTACAGTCCCTACATTAGCATCCTCTGGTGTACAAAGACCTAAATCAGTATCTTCTCCACCTACAGGAATAGGATGACATAAACGTCCCATTACAACGCGTAGCGCAATATCAACTACGTCATCACCAGGGCGACGACCGTTTGGAAAGCCAGCTAAGTCGTTTCCGGCTACACCAAATGTTGATTGATCAGCTTGCGCTGTGGCTGCAATAGCAGTGTTTAATCGCAACATTTCTGAAGGTGTTACCGTAGCTTGTTGGTTAACGCCTGCAAAGCCTGTTAAAAATGCGGTAATTAAATCTGTGCGTGGGAAGTTTGTTGGTGCAAGTGTTTCTAAATTAGCGCCAAGTGTTGTGTTAACAGCATCTTTAAATAAAATATTTAATAGTTCAGGTAAAGCAGGATGAGAAACATAATCTAAAAATTGTGCGTCATCTTTTGGATGAGCTGTAGAAAATGTATCTTTGTCTTTAATACCAATTACAAGTTCGTTTACAAGTGGATTACCTAAACGAGAAACTTGTGTTAATGCGCCGCCGTTAACAGCGTTGTTAGCAAATTTAGCATTAGGATTTAAAATGCGTGCTTGTGGTAAGCTCGCTGTTGTCCACGAACCAATTACACCATTTCCTTCACCTACAACACAACTTTTAGGAATTTCGATAGCGATAGAGGTTATGTTTTTATCAGCTAAATCATCGTTGTCAGCAGATTGTGTAATACCACCTGGAAAGCCACCGCCATCGCCAGCACCTGGAGCACTATCGCCTTCAACTGGTACATAATTTACCAAATCAAATGTTTTGCCTAAATTTACTACGAATGGGTCTTTACGTTGTCCAACAAATACTCTTGCCATTGAGTCACAGTTAGGAATTGAAACTTGATACATAAATTGATCAGCGTACGTTTGGTAATTTTCCATTGATGTAAATGTTTTGTTACCAATATAATCCAGTGGTTTTTTGAACGTGGTAGAGCTTGTTGTTGTATTGTTAAGCTGAACGCTGTTTCCTGTTTTTTGAGGACCGTTAATCATACTTACAGTGTAAGATTCACTAAAGTTAGCCGCACTGTCATTACCTGCTGACACACCGCCTACATTTTTAAGTGGAACAGATACCGTACGTTGGTTACCCTCAGGACCTACTGTTAATTGTACGCCTTGATTATCGTTTGGCAGCATGCTTTCAAAGTTAAACGCAAATGTAATGTCTTCAACTGCATCGCCGTCGTTATCAATGTGAATGTTGTATGTTGCGTCTGGGTCCATTGCAAAATAATTTGGACCACCGTATGCATCTTGTAATGGGATGTAGTTAGCAATTAATGTAACGAAATCGTCACGACCTTGTTCATAACTATTAAAAATATAAAAATCTGTAGAGTCTAAAGTCGGGAAGCGACTAATATTTGGTGCTTCTCTGTGGCTTGACGCCTCGCTTGGTGCACTAGCAAATGTACTGCATATTACTACTGCAAGTATTGATGGAGTTAAAGCTTTCATGACTTTGTCCTTTAGTTTTTGATTGAAGTCATGAGTAATAACGGGGCAGGTTTTAAATTGGATGCAAAAAAGTTAAATTATTTTATATTTTGTTAAAAATTGGCTACTTTTAAAAGTAGCCAATAAAAAGTTATAAAAGGATTAACTCAGTTGTATACAACACTTCGGTAGGTAAACCATTAGGCGAGCCGCCAATAGGCTCTAAGCTTACCGCTAGCAGAGTAATATTACTGGCATTAAAGCGTTTATCTTTTAGTAATATTTTACCGCCTTGTTTGGGCAATAAACCAAGAGAAATAGGAGTATCTTGACCTTTAAGTATCATCCAAAGCTCATAGTCTTTATTTGTTTGAGCAACTAGCTGGCTGCTTGCTTTTATTGAAAGTGCTTGTTCATTTACATCTATAAACCAAAGTGATTGTTTATCTTGATTTTGAACTAACGCAATTTGTTGCGTATTTTCAATTTTAGTAGCCGGTTGTATTACTAAAAAGGCTAAAACAATACACGCAGCCGTTGCTACAAAAGACCATGTTCTCCAAAGTGATGGTTTGGTGTGTATTACTTTTTTACTTTGCTGCGGCTGGTTTTCAATGCGCTGTATAATTTGTTGCCATACATCATCGCTAGGTGTTTGCGCAGTAATAGAGCTCGCTAAATTATTTAAATTTTGTTCCCACATCGAAATCGCTTCGCGCGCTTGATGAGAAGTAAGTAGCAAGCGTTGAAAGCGTTTTCGGGCTAGCCCTCTTAGTGTACCAAGCACATATTGGCCAGCAAGCGCATCTAATAGTTCAGGTTTGTTATAATTCATAATGTTAAGCACCTTTGTAGCTGCATAAGCCCGCGCCTGATCCAGCTTTTAACTGTGCCCAGGGGCGTATCAATATGATCAACTAATTCGCTATGACTTAGTCCTTTGTAATACGCTAAGTGAATAGCTTGTTTTTGTTGTGAATCTAATTGCTCGATACATTCTACGAGCTTAGTTTCTTCATCGTAAGTTACATCAATAGCTTGCTCGTTATAATCGTCATCACCCATTGATTGCTCTTTTCGTACTTTATTGTAGCGAAGTGCATCAAGGCTTCTGTATCTAACAATACTAATCATCCAACTAATAACCGTACCTTTAGATGAATTATATTCTGAGGCATTATGCCAAATTTTTATAAAAGCATCCTGTAATACTTCTTCTGCATGAGCTCTGTTTGTTAGCATATTTAATGTTATAGCGAACAATTTACCGTTCGTTTGTTGGTAAAGATTTGAAAAAGCATGCTTGTCTCCTTGTGCTGTTGCGCACAAAAGTGGTAGTAATTCATCATTATCCATAAGGTTCCTGTTTTTTCTTGTTGTCATTAAGTAAACGTATAAAGGTGAAGTTTGGATGCAAAATAATGTGAAGCAGATATTTGAATCAACTAAACTATACGTTACAACAAGTAAATAAAGATCATTTTTGTAAATATATAGTAATGGGAATATTTGACTTATTACAATGTAAAAAGCACATAACTTTAATTCAGTGTTATTAAGTGAATTTTTAGTTATGAAATAGTCTTTTAAATTAATAGCTTATGTTTTTAGCGTGTTGCGCCTTAAACTTTTATATGGCGCGTTATTTGCAACGTTAAAAATTCAACCGTTTAAATAAGCAAAAATAATAACGGTAATACACCATTAAAGGAGACAGTATGTGGGCTGCAATTAGTTATTTAATACTAGCGTTGTTACTTATATTGACAGGCTGGGAAGTAAACTCAGTTTATTTTTCGATTGTTTTTTACTGGACCGCTCTATCACTTACGCTTGTTAGTGCTGCTTATATTTTTAATATAGCCAAAATATTTAGAAAGCGTGAAAACGGTGTAATTCCTTTTTATATACGTTGGGCATTCGTACCATTTTTGTTTGGCGTGCAAATATATAATGCGTGGGCACGTAAACATGACAAAGTGCCGCCCATTCAACAAATTAATAAGCACTTGTTTTTAGCTTGTCGGTTATTTCCTTCAGATATAGATACATTAAAAAGTAACGGTATTACGGCAATTTTAGATGTAACTTGCGAATTTGATGGGTTAGAGTGGAGTTCTACGCAAGAAAATATAAAGTATTTAAATATCCCTGTGCTTGATCACAGTATACCTTCGCACTCACAGCTAAATCAGGCTATTAACTGGATACACCATCATATTAAAAAAGACCGTCGTGTTGTTATACACTGTGCTTTAGGCCGAGGGCGTTCTGTTTTTGTTATGGCTGCTTACTTACTAAGCCAAAATAAAAATGCAGATGTACATGAAGTACTCGCTCAAATAAAAGAAACTCGCCAAACAGCTAATTTGAATAAGCGCCAATTACGTCACCTTGCTAAGCGTCATAAAAAAGGTGAGTTAATAATTAAAAACAAAGCATTTTTAATTGCCAACCCAGTATCGGGTACAAAAATATGGCAAGATAAAGAGCACATAATTATTGCTCGTTTATCAGCTTATTATGATTTAACGGTTTTAACTACATCAACACAAGTTAATGGTACGGCTTTAGCTGAGCAAGCTATGAAGCACAACCCAGACATTGTTATTGCTTGTGGTGGTGATGGCACCGTTGCAGAAGTGGCTAGTGTATTAGTTAATACATCTTGTAAGCTAGGTATTATCCCCTTAGGGACTGCTAATGCACTTGCTCATGTATTAATGGGAATTAGCTCTAAATTTATTCCTGTGGAACAAGCATGTGATTTAATTATTGATGGGCAAACCAGCCTTATAGACACCGCTTACTGTAATAATGAACTTATGTTGTTACTAACGGGTATTGGTTTTGAGCAATCAATGATAGAAAAAGCAGACCGAGAGTCTAAAAATAAATTAGGTCAGCTTGCTTATATCAATGGTTTTTTACAATCATTTAGCGAACAAAAATCGCAAATACTTAACGTTAAACTCGATAATAATGAACCACGAGAAATCTGCACAAATAGCTTTATTGTAGCCAATGCCGCACCTTTTACTACATTGTTAGCACAAGGCGGTGGGCAACCCGACCACAGTGATGGTTTACTTGATATAAGCTGGCTAACCCCTAATGACGAAAACTCTACAACGGTATTAAGTATTGCAGAGCTGATGTTTAGCAGTATTACACAAACACATTTAGCAATTAATTCTCATCATACCAATGCTAAAAAAGTCGAAATTACGGGCGAAAATACAATTAAGTATGTAGTTGATGGGGAAGTTAAAACAGCTGACAAGTTAGTTATTACCATAGAGCCGGCATCACTAAATGTAATTTGCAAAGAGGTATAAAAAGGTATGTAAGAGGGGGCTAAAGTATAAAGTGATGTATAACACGGTTATACATCACTTTATAAATTATTTTTTAATAGAAGGCCAAACAAATCCTGTTGTATCAGGTGCTTGATTTGACGTTTCTCTAGGCGCACTTCTTGGTCTGCGAATAGGTTTGTTATTTATAGTATGAATGTAGAGAGCTTCTACTTTATCGCGTGCCCATGGTGTTTTGCGTAAAAATTTTAAACTCGACTTAATGCTTGGCGCATCAGTAAAGCATTTTATTTTCACTTGCTCACCGAGTGTTCTCCAGCCAAGTCGCTGTTCTAACTCAACAAGTATTTGTTCTAACGTTACCCCATGTAAAGGGTTTTTAGGTTGATTATTCATAGCTGCACTGCTTATTTAAACTATGCGCATTGTAGCTTATTTCACGCATAGAGGCTAATTCACTGTGATTTTTTTAGGCTGCGACGGGTAAATAGCATTGCCTTGTTTATCTATTTTAAGCCAGATTAACTGACTGTTATTTTGTTGTGGGTTTTTTGCACCACAAAGTAATGTAAAAGAGTGTACTTGTATTAAAGCTCCCTCGGTGTAGCGTTTATTATCGTACCAGCAACTAGAATCGAGACTAATAAATTGCTCTGCATCCACCACCGAAAGCGTTTTATTAGAACCTGCATGGCTAAGCATTGTGAATGTTAAGCAACTAAAACAAAAACATAGAATATATAAATTGCGCATTTCTCACCTTAAATTTTCGCGATTTTAAAAATAATACACTAGGGTCTGTTGATCTTTGCGGATTAAAATTTGTTCAAACTAGGGGCTATTTAATCGCGGCGCGAGATTTGTAACCTAGTGGGCTAAGTCAAA
>NZ_WTLC01000041.1:0-46588 GCF_011378875.1 Pseudoalteromonas sp. Z9A5 | reverse complement strand
AAATAGCTGAATATCAAGCATGAGAATGCTCCTTGTAAAAAGGAGTATAAGATCATACTTTGAAGTCAAGGTAAAGTTCGTGATCTTGCCCTGAAAATAAACCCCAATGTATTGCTACATTGGGGTTTTTATTTAAGCTAATTAAGCCATTACTAAAAAGCCTATAACAGCTAATGCCGCAGCAATTAGCGTGTAAGGCAATTGTGTAACGGCATGGCTCATTAAATTACAACCAGAGCCTTGCGCTGCGAGCACCGTTGAATCTGAGTAAAAACACGCTTGGCTACCAAAAGAAGAAGCCGATAATAGCGCCCCAATGACCAGTGGTATGTTTGCATCAACCGCATTTGCCAGCGGCATAACAATCGGAATTGATACAGCAAAAATACCCCAGCTAGACCCTGTTGCAAACGCTAAAATAGCCATCGAAATAAATACCACGGCTGGTAAATATGCAGCGGTCATATAAGGGCTTAAACTGCCAATAACAAACTGAGGTAAACCAATTAAGTCGCATACATCTTTAAATATAAACGCGGCTATAACAGTACCAATAGCGGGGATCATACTTTTAAATCCATCAAGCATGCGCTCAATCATTTCACTTACGCTCATTAATTTTTGTAGCGCATAAAACGGGAGAGTGACCGCCATTGTTGCTAGTAAGCCTTTGTATACGTCTATTTCAAAGTAAACCGTAAACGCGACCAATAAAATAATAGGCACTAAAAAGTTACGTAATTTACCTTTAGGGTCGGCATCTTCAAAGTTTTCTTCAGCTGCTTTTACTGCGTATTCATCTGCTGTTTGAACGTCACTGTATTGAGCAGGGTCGACTTGAGCTTGCTCAATTTTCGCCATTTGTTCTGCTTTTTTCATCGGACCAATTGCAGGAATAACACCTAGTACAACAAGTAAAACAACAAGCACGGCAAACCACGCGTAAAACATGTACGGAATAGCTTGAATATAAACAGCAATACCTTTGCCTTCTTCAGCAATACCGTTATCTACCAATAAGCCACCAAAGAATACCGCCCAAGTAGATAAAGGGACAAGTACACAGATTGGTGCGGCAGTAGAGTCAACAACATAGGCAAGCATTTCACGGCTAACTTTAAATTTATCGGTAATGCGTTTCATGGTCTCACCCACGGTAAGCGCATTTAAGTAGTCATCAATAAAAATAACCACACCTAAGCAAAAGGTCATAAACAAAGATGAGCGTTTACCTTTGGTGTATTTAAGAGCTAGCTTGCCAAAAGCCGATGCGCCACCTGTACGTACTAATAGCGCGATGAGTGCACCAAAGCCACCACATACAAGTATTAGCCAGCCGATAGTTTCGTCTGTCATCACTTTTAGCGATGTACTCGCAAAGTTAGTAAGTACCTGTGCAGGGTCGGCTATAACTAAACCAACTAAAGCACCAATAAGTAAAGATAAAATAGGGCGGCGTAATACAACAGCCAATATAACCACCACTAACGGTGGTAGTAAACTCAACGCAGAAGGTTCAAGCATTTAAGTATTCACAAAATTAAAAGCATGCATAAAAATTAAAAGTATAATTTTTAAACTGCTTATACAAAAACAAAGAAGATGATAAGTTTGTTGTTAAATCATATTCCAAGTCACTGCTTTTGTACGCGCGGGAGGGTCACTAAATGGTTATGTTAAATAGCCGTTTTAATGAGACGCGTTGGCTTTGGCGCCAGACGGTGCAAGGAGTGCAAACCGCTATTGTTGTGCCTGTAAAAACATCAGCGCAAAAATAATCTGCTTTTTAATTTCAGTCAATAAATAAATGCATTAAATAACATTTATTTTAATGCTGTGATTAAAAGCTATTTAGTACTGAACTTTCACTCAGTTAAAAAACGAATCATGATGCTTAAAATAAAAAGCCTATGCTGTAAGGGTAAATAGCATAGGCTTTAATTATTAACTTAAACTGTAAGTAATAAACCTAGATGTCATTATGATTTAATGGACTCGTAAATCCTCTTTATCAGATATAAGGTCAGTCAAAGTTAATAGCGATAGTTAATAACTCATTTTAAAGTGAGTTTAAAAATGTTAACAATGCTGATTGTTCTGATGAAGTGATGCTTTCATAGGCAATACGGGCGTTTTCAGCTTCGCCGCCATGCCACATAATTGCTTCATTTATAGAACGCGCTCGTCCATCATGTAAATAGTTAGCGTCAGGTTTACACACATCATCACCCTGATAACCGGTAGGGTTAGTAACACCACCGGTTACGCAGGCTGATAAGCCAAGACCCCAAAGAGGTGCTGTTCGCCATTCTGCGCCTGTTGCATTACCAGCGCCTAAGTTATCAGCTAAACCTTCGCCCATATCATGCAATAATAAATCACTAAACGGGCGAATAGTTTGGTTTCGTAATTCGGCTAATGGTGCAAACTCACTGGTTTTCATTGTGCTGCGATGACAACTTTCACACCCAATCTCATTAAATATGGTTTCACCTAGAATAACATTATCGTTATCAAGGTCGCGTTGTGCACGAACACCTAACAAAGAAATATATTTAACTAAATTATTTAAATTTTCATCGGACAGCTCACTACCCAATTCATTTCCACAGGTTGTTTGATTAGGGCCACAATCAGGTGTTGGCTTTACCGATGTCATTACTCCCATGTCAGTATTTAATGCACCAGCAACTTGATGTTTAATAGACGTTGCATTGCCCTTGTAGCCAAAACGACCTAAACGCGTTTCACCAGTAAGTGGGTCTATTGATAATCGCGCTTTACCCGAAATACCATCTCCATCAAGGTCATCTTGATCTTCTCGTTCTAATATAGTTGCTTCGCTGACAGCCTCAAGCAAACCTAAACCGACTAACTGAGGTGCTAATCGAGCAGAAAAAAGTGCGGGTCTACCACTAGAAAATTCATAATTAGGAGAGCGCAAACCATTATTTTCAGTCCATGAGGCAATTGTTACCGTACCTTCACCTAATGCAGAGTTAATACCAATATTACTAGGCTGTAATACACTCCCTCTCAAAAGGTCTGGCTGAGAGTCAGCATCAGCGATTGCAAATACCCACTTATCTAAAGGAACACCGGTATTAGCCACTGAAGCTCGGCCATTGCGTTCATGGCAACCAGAACAAGATGTATTAACATAATGCATACCAGCTTTGCCTACAAGCTCAGTGAAAATGCCATTTTCAACACTTTCGTCGTGTCCACCCGTGGTAAAGTTAGTGTGGTGAATTCGTCGACCTTGTACAAATGCTTGACCGTTTACGTTTGATAAATTGGTAGCCATTTGCATAAAGTGGTTATCAGGTTCGTTAGTGTAGTTATAAGGCAAAGTGGTACCGCCACCTAGGCGACCATTTTGGGCAATTGGGTATGAATCTTCACGTTCAGAACTCTCGTCATCAAAGTTACCAACGGTTTTCCAAGGGGCTAAACCTTCACCAACAATATATAAATAAGTTGTACCGTAGTAATTCGTACGACCTTCAGGGACTGATATATCTAAAAACTGGCTCACTTCAAACTCCATACGTTGGCCAACTTCTAGAGGCATAACATTAGACGGGGACCAATTTAATGGACGATAATCATTAATAACTAATTTATATCGATATTGATTACCTGTATCGCTTATTTTATTAAAATCATGGTCATAACTACCATTATCTAATTCAATCACTCCACCGCCAAGGTTACCATGGTATTCTGCAACGGTATTTAAACCTCGATACCAAGCTCTAAATTCTTTGGCGTCTAATTTCCACTCTGTGATAAAAGTGATTTCAATTGAATCGCCGCCTTTAGCAACATAATCAACAAATTCGAATTGTGCGGTACGGTGTGTCCAATAATGCGATAAATAGTGATCGTAAGCTTGAAATTGATCCTCTTTTGCATGGCGATCCCGTCCTCTGTCTGCAAAGCGAGTAACGAGTGCATCACCACGATCAAAAGAAATAGCATGCTCAAGTACTGTTGAATTGTTATATAACGGGACGATACTACCTAAGTCAGTTTCTTCTTCATTATCATTAGGCTCAATTATACAACCGACTGCATCAACAACTACGTTAGTTGCTGTGTTAGGGCATAGATCTTCGGTGTCATTAACACCATCATTATCTGAATCTGTGCTATCAACAACAGCATTAAAAATATAGGTACTCCAAGGTGAGTCTTTTGCTGCTCCACTCTCATCTAAATAAGTATATGAGTACTTAATAATGTCGCCATTGCTCAAGCCCGTTAGAGTTCTTGTATTACGTGAGCCATTTATAATCATGCGAGCATTATGTTGATTATCGCTGTTTAAAATATAATGTACATCAGCCCAGTCAGATGTATTTACAAAAAATGTTATACTCGTTTGTGAGCTTATTTCAATACCAAACTGTTCATTAGCAACAACATTAGTATTTGCACTTAAGGTATTAAAAAGACCTTTATTTAATTGATTATTAACCGTTGCATGTACTTGTGTGATTGAACACAAAGTAATACTAATGGCACAGCCAAGCAGTGCGCTTTTTTTCATATTATTTTCCTTAAAAAATATCCAATTACTAAGGGATTAACCTCAATTTTTACTACATCTACCGCTTTTATCTTTTATAAACAGATAATTAAACGTGATATATAAATGATTTAAAGCTGTTAAATGGTAAGTAGAGTTGCGCAGGTTTTATGATGTTGATTTTTTTACTCGTTAAAACAAAGTAAGAATTTAAAAATCATTTCCAACTGCCCAATACCTTTACTCCTTACTATTAATCTCCTTGCTTTTCGATAATTTATGCCTCGTTACCGACACCGTTTTATTACCTCAAAATAGACCTCTAAATTAAGCGAATTGGTATTAAACGAGGATGTATTAATTACACTCGTGTGTATAAATACACAACTCAAAACAATGAATGCAAAACGCATTGTACCTAAAACGGGGTTTGCAAGGTATCGGTAAATAGTGTGGGGAATGTGTCAGGATTAGGTTTGTGTTTAAATTTAGAGGAGGTATGTTTTTAATTAAAAATACTTTGATATTTGAATTCAAAAAAATGATATTAAGTTTAAAGTTGGTTGCACAATTACGAATGGGGTTTTAGTGAGGTTTTAAGGTATGTTGGAAATGATATTTGAATCTATAAAACGCTAGTCAGGGTTAGCAAATATTAGCGAATGTTATGAAATTTTATCGATGTAATATATTTGGAATATACAGCAAATTATGAAAGCGCTCTAACATCTTACGCGCTCGTTTTTTGCTCAGTATAGAGGACCTTCGATCTTTTTATGAGACATTATGCCTTCACATTTATAACTACAGTTACAACGGGTAAAACTATAACTGTAGTTAGTGCTTTTATTTAATCACTTTGTTCTTGTACTTTTTTGTCTTTTAACGAATAAAGAAAAAATGGCACTAAAATGATTGGCAAAAAAAACAAAATAGAGAATATGCTACCCGATAATATTCCTTGTATTTTTACCATTAAGCTACCACTCAAATATAATGATAAAGGAAAAATGACCAATCCAAATACGATGTAATAACGCGTAAGCATTGTGCCTATTTTGTCTTTAGTTTTTCTTTTGGAATTTGTTAAGGCTAATCGAATACCTAAAAATGGGTAAAACATTACATTCCAAGCAATAAATATACCTAAGCCGAAAGGAAGATCCTTTGTAAGTATAAGCAGATGAGCAAGGATGAAGTAGGTTGCAAATACAATGAACAAACCACCTAAGTACTGAAAAAAACCATTAACTTCAAGCGTTGGTTTGTTTTTGCTAAAACCTAATATTACGTCGTAACAAATACGATAAAACATAGAAAAGCAGATAACCAACACGAGTGAGTTAATAAGCATAATACCGCTCATAAATATTTTATGTTGTTCAAGAGAAAGTGCTCTAGATATAGTTAAATGTTGTAATTTTGAACCTATATCTCCATAGGCAAGTTCGTAAAATTGACTCAAATTACTAAAGAGATAATCGAAATTAATGCTCGTTCCGAAGTAAAAATCTTGAATTGTAAACGTAAAAGTAAAAAGGAAAGGAAGGGAGACTGTAACCCAAATAGCTAAGAGTGTTCTAAAAAAAACAGACCTTGTTAAAAATAGTAACGGTATGCACCAGAAAGGGCTAGTAATAAAATATAAAGGTTCTATTAAAGGAACATCAAGAAAGAAAAACTTTGCAGCAATAAAAAAGCTATATGCAGCGGCCAATAAAACAAGCCCGCCAACACCAGCACCAATCATCTTCCTTTGACTTACAACATGAGCTCGTTCATCATTTCCCATTTGCATTAATTCTAAGTCGGTATAAGCGACCTCAACTTCTTTCATTTATAATTCCGTTTTAAGTTATTGAAAATAGGTAATTTACATGCTGGTTGTTACATACTTTTAAAATAATAATATATTATGAAGGGGTTCATTTTTATTAATTTTAATGACCCCTCATTCTTCTTTTTTAGCTAACTAACAAGTGCTTCTTTAGTGGAAAGCAATGAATAAGATCAAAACTACAGTCTTGCTTGTTCTATTTCTTTAGCGACATTTAGGTTGATGTTTAGCCATATTTTTTCAAGTGCCGAAACTAAACCGTCATAACCATCATCATCAATAGGGACTAAGTTTGAAAAGTTATGGATGCTGATCAAACGCCTGCCGGTCTCTGGGTGTGTGTAATATAATCGCCAAAGACCCGATATATCTGCATTACCCTTTAAGTCACCATTAAAGTGATGTATTTCGTACTCTAGTTCGTAAAACGTTTGCTGATCGATTTCTGTAATTACCGGCAAACCTTTTATTACCATCCAATTAGGCATGGCATTAAACAATGTTTGCTGAGCCGTAGCGGTTAGCATTACATCTGGCGATTCGCCCCATAAGTTGTAATTAGCAGCGTGAATTTGGTTACTGTCTATTTTCATAGCAATACCTAAGTTATTCAACGCGCCTCTAAGCACAACAGTTTGTATTCTTAGCTGTGCATCTGTTGCGCTAACATTACGAGACGACGCCCCAATTGGTTGCTCAAACTGATAATATTGCGTCGCAGTTTGTATTGATGAACTGCATGCACTCAATAGCAAAATTAATGTGGCTGATAAGAATAGCGATTTCATTATTGCTTCCTTGGTGTTGGATCGGTAGGGAGTGACTTATCAAAAATCAACATATTGGGTTGCTCGTTTAAACCTCGGGTTAATGGTTGTAGCCCTTCACTCAAACGTTTAAATTCTTTTAACGTTTGTTGTATTTGATGGTGAAGCTCTGAACCGGCTTGGTAACTTGCCATTGTTTTATCAAATTGACGCATAGTCACTTCAAACTGCTCCATACTCTTTGTCATTTTTTCAAAGTTACGGTTAAAGTCACCAGGTAAGTTTTGCGTATCTTTTTGACTTAACAGCTTTCGCATATCGTTAGCAAGCGCTTGGTAATCAGTGAAGGTTGCTTGCATTTGCTCTAGATTATCTTCAATTTTTAGATCGTTTACTTTATTAAGTACATCAGAAACCTGATCTGCCAGTACGGTTATACCACTAGAAATACTTGGGAAAACATCATACTGCACAAGTTTGTCTAAGTGTGCTTCTGGTGCATCAGGATAAATGTCAAAGTCGACATACACAGCACCTGTTAATAAATTACCCGGTTTTAGTGAGGCGCGCATACCGTTTTTAATCCAGCCTTTTAAACTGCCTTGCCAATATTCTTTTGCTGATGAACTATCGTGATAAAGGCGTCCATATTCAACTTTTATTAATACTGGAACGGCGGTATTGTTATTTCTAAAGTGTGCAGGCTTACCGTCAATAATAACATTGGCAGGGGCTTCTACAACGGTACCAACTCGCATACCGCGGTATTCTACCGGAGCACCAGAACGCAGGCCTCTAATAGATTGCTCAAACTCAATAAGGTAGTAATCAAAGTCATAAAAGCGCTCTTCAAGTGCTTCTTTATAGCTTTGGCTTAGTGAAAAGCTATAACCATCATCTGCTATATCGCCAGGGGCTTGTTGCTCAGGCAAACCAACAGATATACCACCTTTTAAAAGTTTACTTAACGAACCTGTATTTATATTAATTCCGTCGGCAGAGAGGTCAATTTCGATTCCGGCATTAACCCAAAAAATAGAATTTAATGTAATAAGATTTTGATACGGTTCTTTAATAAAAATACCGTATTTCATTGCTTGGTTTTCCCAATCAAATGTAGCGGTTTCTATCTGTCCAATTTTATAGTTTTTGAAAAATATACCTGTACTCACATCAAGCACTTCTGCTTTATAGCTTAGTAGCTTAAAGCGCCCACCTTTAACGTCTTTACCAATAAGTGCGGGTTCGTCTTGTAATGTAAATTTTTCTTTTAATTGTTTACTTTCACCAGGCGAAAACTCTAAATACACACCCGATAAAAGGGTACTCATACCGCTTATACCGGTTTCATCAATGCGGGGTTTTACTACCCACATTTTGGCATCGTCAGTTAATAACTCGTTATAGTGTTTATCTATTTGGGCTCTAGCAATTACGCTGTCTTGCGTGTCTGATAGGCGAACATGATCTATTTGACCTATTTTAACACTGCGTACTTTTATTTCGGTTTTACCCGCAATAATGCCTTCTGCTTGAGGCATCTCAATAAAAATAGTAGGTCCTTTATTCGACTGATACTGATACAGCATCCAAACACCCACTAACAGCGCAATAGCCGGAATGATCCAGATGGCGGAGATTTTAGGTTCTTTTGTTATTTCGGCTGTTTCGGTCATGCTTTAGTCTCTGAAGTTTTGTTTTTAGGTGAATCCCACAGTAATCGTGGGTCAAAGGCGTGGGCAGCCATCATTTGGCATATTACCATAATCGTAAAAAATACAATGCCTAAACCAGGAGTTACCGACATTAAATTACCCAATTGAACTAAGGCAACTAATATAGCAACCACGAATACATCTATCATAGACCATTTACCTATGAATTCAGTTAGTTGATAAATACGGGTATAACCTTTTGTGTGGCTATTAGCGGGTCTTGCAACCATGATACATAAAAAGCTCAGTACAAATGCTTTAGCGAGTGGGACAACAACACTGGCTAAAAATATAATCGTTGCAATAGGGTACGAGCCACTTTTCCATAGCGTGATTACACCGCCAATTAAAGTCGAAGGCGATTCGTCTCCTAAGCTGGTGGTGTGCATAATTGGTAAAATGTTCGCCGGAATATAGCAAACAACAGAGGTTATTAACCAAGCTGCCGCTTTTTGCACACTATAAGGATTTCTTACATGTGTTTTTGTATGACAACGCTGGCAAACATTCCCACTACATAATTGATGGCACACATGGCATGCCTTTATGTTTTCATCAATTGCACGTTTTGCATGCTGAGCACCTTCAAGTATTTTTATTGGCTTAATTTGAGCCCATAATCGGGGACGGTTTAAGTGGGCAAGCGCTGCTATATATAAAATAACAAAGCCTACATAAGCCCAAAAGCTAATACCAAAGCTAATATCAGCAAGCGACATAATTTTAACCATGCTTACGAGCACACCGATTAAAAATATTTCCGACATGATCCAAGGCTCTAGAGCAAGTGTAAATTTTAGGAGTCTCCTAGCAATGCCTTGTGGTAGTGTTTTTAATACACCAAGATGCAAAGGTATTAAAATAAGGAGTAAGCTCATAGGCAGAGCAATAATGCTTAAATCTATAAATAAGCCGAGTAATTCACTGTCGTAATTAAACAATATACGCGCGGCATCGGGTAGGGTAATCGTTTGTGTTATTCCGCTACTACTAAATGAAAGAAACGGGTAAAAAACACTGCTTAAAAGCATTAGTAAAGCGCTAAAACTAAGCGCAACAATACGGTTATCATGATTAACATCAGCTTCGCACAATTTATGATGACAATGCGGACATATAGCCATTTGTTTTGCAATGATGCGAGGGATATCAACAATTAGGTCGCAGCAAGGGCATACAGTTTGCAAATTGTTAACCTAATATAAAGTGACGTTACTGAATTTTGCTATATTTGCTGCATTAATACAACGCGAAAATCTAATTCGTACTTAGTTGAATACAAAGGCCGCGCGTTAAACTCACATTAATTACGTAGTCATTATAATTTAACACCTTCATTAAGCTGACTTGCTATACAAAGCCCGCTTAATAATTAAGTGAAGTAGGGGCAAGAAAATAGCGCAGTAAAAAGGGTTAAGTTTAGTCATTAAGGCTTAACCACTTAAAAGTTACTTGGGCATTTAAAGGGGTTTAATCAAATAACGCTACAGTTTGGCGTGTTAGTGCAATTAACTCTCCTGATTGCGACCAAATACAACCATCCTCTAATCCATAACCATCTTTTGAATGATGAGTGATTGCTTCAAAACCTAGCCATTCCCCAGGTGTTAAGTTTGGTTCTTGAACAAACTCTAAATACCACGACATGCTACTTGCAGGAGCGGGTTGTTTAAACATTTGTAAAAGTGTTGGCGGCCATGCGTCAGTAAGCGCAATAACATGGGCCTCTGTTATTTGCTCTGGTGTATGTTTAAAGCGCATCCATCCACCTAAATGAGAGGTTTCTGCGCTGCTAAATGGCATAGCGCCTTGTTGTGGACATAAATCAACGTGTTGAAAAAATGCAGGCATTTGATCTTTAACAAATGGTAAAGTATGGCGCTCATTTACTGGTTTTAAGCTTAGTGATTTTGATACAGGTACATTTATTGCTGATTCTCTACTTTTAGCAAAACATGCTTGTACTATTACACAGACTTGATTGTTTTGAATTGCTTTAGCAAGTACTTGAGTGCTGCTTTTCCCCTGGCGTAGTATTTCAACCGATAAAGAAAAAGGCGTGTCGGCAAGTAAAGGACCTACAAAATTAGTACTTAAAGACAGTAAACGACGATCCTCCGTTACCTTACCTCTTATTGCTTGATATAGCAGCGCAGCAGAAAGACCACCAAAAGCCGTTCTGCCTTGGCACCAGTTTTCTGGAAATTGCATTGTAGCCGTTAGTTGTTCTGTACTTTGTGCTTTGCCAATTTTTGCTGCTTGCTCAAGTAAGTGATCAAAATACATGGTAGATATCCTTAATAAGTGCGATTTAGTAAATTTATAACACAGAGAAACTTGTCAGACCAGTAATTAAAAGTCACTGCCAGCGCTTCAAAAACAGTCATTCCTTACAGTTATTAGGGTTATTTTGTAAATAAATCATAAAAAATGAATTTTTTTTCATTTTTACAGTTGAAATAAGTTTGGAGCAACCCTATTTACTAGTCATCGAACGTTTAACGAATATTGAAGTTGGAGAAATTTCATGGGTAAAATTATTGGAATAGATTTAGGTACTACAAACTCTTGTGTTGCAGTACTTGATGGTGGCAAAGCACGTGTTATTGAAAACGCGGAAGGCGATCGCACAACCCCGTCTATTATTGCTTATACGCAAGACGGTGAAACATTAGTAGGTCAATCTGCTAAACGTCAAGCGGTTACTAACCCGACAAACACATTATTTGCAATCAAGCGTTTAATTGGTCGTCGTTTTGAAGACGAAGAAGTACAACGCGATATCGGCATCATGCCGTTTAAAATTGTTAAAGCCGACAACGGTGATGCATGGGTAGAAGCGGGCGGCGAAAAACGCGCTGCACCACAAATTTCTGCTGAAGTACTGAAAAAAATGAAGAAAACAGCTGAAGACTTCTTAGGTGAAGAAGTAACTGAAGCCGTAATCACAGTACCTGCATACTTTAACGATTCACAACGCCAAGCAACAAAAGATGCTGGTCGTATTGCGGGTCTTGAAGTTAAACGTATTATTAATGAGCCAACTGCTGCGGCACTTGCTTACGGCATGGATAAAAACCGTGGCGAAAACGTAGTTGCAGTATATGACTTAGGTGGCGGTACTTTCGATTTATCAATCATTGAAATTGATGAAGTTGAAGGCGAGCACACTTTTGAAGTACTTGCTACAAACGGCGACACTCACTTAGGTGGTGAAGATTTCGATAACCGTGTAATCAACTACTTAGTAGCTGAATTCAAGAAAGATCAAGGCTTAGACCTTAAAAATGATCCACTTGCAATGCAACGTGTTAAAGAAGCTGCTGAAAAAGCAAAAATTGAACTTTCATCTGCACAGTCTACTGAAGTAAATCTTCCGTATGTAACTGCTGATGCATCTGGTCCTAAGCACATGAACGTGAAACTAACACGTGCTAAGCTTGAGTCACTAGTTGAAGATTTAGTAACTAAAACAATTGAACCACTTAAACGTGCACTTGCTGATGCTGATTTATCAGTAAGCGACATCAACGACATTATTCTTGTTGGTGGTCAAACACGTATGCCTTTAGTACAAAAAATCGTTGCAGAGTTCTTCGGTAAAGAACCTCGTAAAGATGTTAACCCTGATGAAGCAGTAGCCGTAGGCGCAGCGATTCAAGGTGGTGTACTTGCTGGTGACGTTAAAGATGTACTATTACTAGACGTTTCTCCATTATCTCTAGGTATTGAGACAATGGGTTCAGTAATGACTGCATTGATTGAGAAAAATACGACGATTCCTACTAAGAAATCGCAAACGTTCTCAACAGCTGAAGATAATCAATCTGCTGTAACAATTCATGTACTTCAAGGTGAGCGTAAACGTTCAAGCGACAATAAATCTCTAGGTCAATTTAACCTAGAAGGTATTCGTCCAGCACAACGTGGTACACCGCAAATTGAAGTAACATTTGATGTTGATGCCGATGGTATCTTACATGTATCTGCTAAAGATAAAGATACAGGTAAAGAGCAAAAGATTACGATTCAAGCATCTTCAGGCTTAAGCGATGACGAAATTGAAGCGATGGTTCGTGATGCAGAAGCACATGCTGAAGACGATAAAAAGTTTGAAGAACTTGTAGCTGCTCGTAACCAAGCTGACGCTTTAGTTCACGGTACACGTAAGCAAGTTGAAGAAGCTGGCGATGCATTACCAAGCGAAGACAAAGAAGCGATTGAAGCTGCTGTTGTAGATTTAGAAGCTGCAATTAAGAGCGACAATAAAGAAGAGATTGAAGCTAAAACTCAAGCTCTTGCTGAAAAGTCTCAAAAACTGATGGAAATTGCTCAAGCGAAAGCACAGCAAGGTTCAGCAGATGCAGGCGAGCAACAGCAATCATCTAAGCAAGACGACGATGTTGTTGATGCAGAGTTCGAAGAAGTGAAAGACGACAAGTAATTGTTGCTACCGCTTCTCGCTAGCCAAAAACACTTAACTCAGTTAGGTGTTTAGGTTAGGATGAACAATTGAGGCGCGCGAGCAATAGCTTGTCGCGCCTTTTGCATGTATTCAAGGTTTAAAAATTCAATGATAAATCGATGCGATTTATCGGTTTATCCAGCAGCCTACGCTGCAAATAGAAAAGAGTAGTGTGATAGATATGTCAAAACGCGATTATTACGAAGTCCTCGGCGTAAGCAAAGATGCGAGTGAGCGAGACATAAAAAAAGCGTATAAACGCTTAGCGATGAAATATCATCCAGATCGTACCGCAGGCGATAAAGATCTCGAAATAAAATTCAAAGAAGTTAAAGAAGCGTACGAAATTTTAACCGACGATCAAAAGCGTCAAATGTATGACCAACATGGTCACGCAGCCTTTGAACAAGGTGGCGGCGGTGGTCACGGTGGTTTTGGTGGCGGTCAGGGCGACTTTGGTGATGTATTTGGTGATGTATTTGGTGATATTTTTGGTGGCGGCGGTGGTCGACGCCAATCTCGTCAACAACGTGGATCTGACTTACGTTACAACATGGACTTAAGCTTAGAAGAAGCGGTTCGTGGTAAAGAAGTTGAAATTAAAGTGCCAACATGGGTTGGTTGTGAACCATGTGACGGCAGTGGTGCTAAAGCTGGTTCTAAACCTAAAACATGTACAACGTGTCATGGTGCTGGCCAAGTACAAATGCGCCAAGGTTTCTTTGCTGTACAACAAACGTGTCCAACGTGTCAGGGTCAAGGTCAAATTATTTCTGACCCTTGTAACAGTTGTCATGGTCAGGGTCGTGTAGAGAAAACTAAAACGCTTTCAGTTAAAATTCCAGCAGGCGTTGATACAGGTGATCGTATTCGCTTAACTGGCGAAGGCGAAGCCGGTATGCATGGCGCGCCATCGGGCGATTTGTATGTGCAAGTGTCGGTTCGTGAACATGAAATATTTGTACGTGAAGCGAATAATTTATATTGTGAAGTGCCAATTAGCTTTACAACGTCGGGTCTTGGTGGCGAAATTCAAGTGCCAACACTAGATGGTCGTGCAAAACTTAAAATACCTTCTGAAACTCAAACGGGCAAAATGTTCCGTATGCGTGGCAAAGGTGTTAAGTCTGTACGCAGTGGTGCTCAAGGCGATCTAATTTGTAAAGTAGTAATCGAAACGCCAGTTAATCTTAACGAGCGTCAACGTGAACTACTTAAAGAACTAGATGAAAGCATGGGCACAGACAGCTCAAAAAACCGTCCTAAAGAGCAAGGCTTTTTTGACGGTGTTAAAAAGTTTTTTGATGATTTAACTAAGTAAATTTAAATTATTATAAATAATGAAACGACGCTTTTAGCGTCGTTTTTTTTGCTTTAAACTTAATTTTTGTTACTGTTAATAAAAACACGATTAGATAGTATGACACCAGCAATAGAGCTACTTAAAAAACAAAAAATTCCTTTTGATGTACTAAGTTATGAGCACGATACAAGTAATAGCCATTACGGGCTTGAAGCGGTAGAAAAGCTAAATCTAAATAGTGAACAAGTATACAAAACCCTTGTTCTTGAAACGCACGAAGGGCAATTAATCGTTGCTATTACACCGGTATCTCAGCATGTTAACTTAAAGCAACTTGCAAAGTGTTGTGGTACTAAAAAAGTGGCTATGGCTGCCGCTCAAAAGGTACAAACTAGCACTGGTTATATTTTAGGAGGTGTAAGCCCATTAGGTCAAAAGAAGCGTTTACCAACCTTTATACATAGCAGCGTATCACAGTTTGAAAATATATACGTTAGTGCAGGAAAGCGAGGCTTAGAAGTAGCCTTAAAACCAGCTGATTTAGCCTTATTAACGAATGCTAAATTTGGCGATTTTTAATGTTTTTTAAATAAAGCAAAGTCGTTTTTGGGATAATTATAAGCGTTATATTTGCTGCATTAACAATTGTTAACTACAGTCTAAGACCTTCTGAGTGCAATAATTACGGCTAGCAAGATGAACTTTAATGATGTTGATTACTTTGCAATATTAATAGCTGCTCTTTCCTCATTTATGCTTCGTGGTGTGTGGTATTCAAAAGTAATGTTTAAACAAGCATGGTTGGAAAGCTGTGGTTTAACAGAGCTTGATTTACAATCGGCAAACCCAAATTGGATATTTGTAGGAAGTTTCATTTTTGCATTAATATCAGCGTTTACTCTATCTCTTTTTTTAGGCGCTGATGTAAGTACTGGTGAAGGCGTTTTTACTGGTTTTGCTATCGGCTTATTCTGGGTAAGTAGCTCATTAGGCTTAAATTGTATTTTTGAACAGCGCCCGGCTAAATTATTTTTAATTAACAGTGGTTATCATATATTGCAGTTCTCTATCATGGGCTTAGTTTTAGAGCTTTGGTCATAGTTTGATAAATATTGAGGTTAAATTGTAATGAATAATAACGGGTTATACTTTTTTCTTGATAGTTTTATATTAGTAAGTTAACGTTTATTCATACTTAAAATTTTAACCAGTGGTAGTAAAACGTATGAAAATACTGGTTGTTGATGATATGCCGTTAATGCGTCACGTACTAATAAATATGCTCAGAAAGTTAGAGTATGACGATATTGTTGAAGCAACTGATGGCATTCAAGCGTTTACCTTGCTTCACCAACAGCACTTTGATTTAGTGATCACAGATTTACACATGCCAAAAATGGATGGTAAAAACTTACTAAATCGTATTCGCGATGATGTTAAATTAGCTTCTTTACCTGTACTAATGGTGACCTGCGAAGATAACGGTGATCGTGTGAAAGAAATAATTGCGGCAAACGTTTCAGGTTTTATAATTAAGCCATTCAATTTAAATGTTTTGTCTACCCAGTTAAACATCGTTATTGGAAAAATGAATAAAACCTAATTTTAAATAGATTGTAGATTGTGGAGTGTGTAGTGGCTAAACCGAATAAAAAAGGACCTTCGAGAACAGTCGATATCTTTTGTAGCCAATGTAAAACTCAATTATATACTTACCGCAAAGGAGGAAAGGGCGCGCTTATTAAGTGTTTTGTTGAGCGTATTGTACAAAACTATACACAACAAATTGGTATTTGCCCTAGTTGTGAGCGTCAATTTGCACGCACAACTGTAATTAGAGGTGTACCTGCTTATAAGATGATTGGCGGTAAAGTTACGTTTAAATAGTCGCTAATCTCAAACTTGAATGTTAAATTTATACCAGTGACTATTTTTCAGTGCTAACGGTGCTAACGGTGCTAAAAGCAATTGCAATAAACTAGCTATTGATGCTCAAATTTCCCCTGTTATTTTAAAAAACTCCCTACTAAATTTTTTAATATTTAAGTTTTTAAATCAGTATCTAGTAAATCACTTAACCTGGTTTTAAGTACGTTAGTGTAACCATTACGCTTAATTTTAATATGACCTACCTGTGTTATGTAAACATTATCAGTGCTTTTATTAGTAAACTATTGAGTAATACACTTTTATGATTATATGCAGGACATTTATCCTTGTTCGATTTAAGCAGTTTGTTAGAATCGCCCGGTTTTGCTGTTTCAATGAATGAAAAAATACCCTCCCCATGGATTGGGCCAGTTTTTTGGGTTATTTAAAAAATGGATAAAGGATAGTTTCGTGATAGCACTCTTGTTTGACATTATAGGTATGGCTGGCACCTTTTTGGTTGTTGGTTCGTTCTTTTTATTACAGCTTGGTAAGACTTCTCCGACCAGCCTAATGTACAATATAATGAATTTAACAGGGGCAATTTTATTATTAATTAGCCTGTGTTATAACTTCAATTTAGCCAGCTTTGTGATAGAAATATTTTGGATTGCGGCTTCGTTAATTGGCTTATATAAATACGCAAAAAACAAATCTACTTTAGCTGCAAGTTAATAAATTATAGATTTAGTTTTTTATAGATCGCTGTAAATACCTTTATTTACGGCGATTTTTGTTTTTATACATTCTTGATGTATTTGTTAACAAAAAGTTTATATCTCTATAAAGAATAAGTCGTTACACTAGCGCCCTAAAAATTATCTAGGCTATTTTTGTAGGCGAGCCATGTTTTCTTTTTCAAAAAAAATAATCACCATATGTATATTACTAATATTAATATTGGTATCAACCTTCTGGATCGGTCGCGCTCATGATGTTGAACAAGCAACCTATCAAGCAAAGCGCCAAGTAACACAATTAAATCATTATATTGATACTGAACTTGCTCGTTTTTCTGCTATTCCGCAATTATTAACATACAATGAGCTTATGATTAATTTTGTCAGTGGCGAGCAACAACACTATAGCGTTATTAATAATTACCTTGCAGATATTCAACAAGCTAGCGGCGCATCTGATATTTTTATACTTAATACTCAAGGAGCTGTAACAGCAAGCAGCAATTGGCAAGCAGATTATACTTTTTTGGGTAGCAACTTTGCTTTTAGACCTTACTTTAAACGTGCGTTTGCGGGTGAAAAAGTAGCATATTTTGCTTTAGGTATGCGCTCTAAAGAGCGTGGTATATATTTTTCTCAGGCGGTATATAAAGATAATAAAGCTATTGGAGTTGTTGTTTTAAAAGTGAATGTAAGTAAATTCGAAAACGACCGAGAGCTATTAAACACCTCAAAAGGCAGTCACTTTTATTTACAGCTAGCAGATGAAGTTATTGCAATGTCTGATATTGAGGGATGGCGTTTAAACAGTTTTACAGAGCTCGGCATTGAAGCACGCCGTGATATTAAGTTACGCAGAGCCTATCTCGATCACCAACCGCAATATATTAAGCAGCTTCAATTTACGAGTGAAAATATTCCACATTTTAAAATAGATAAAGCGCTATATGTTACTTCATCTATGCCACTTCGTTATTTTAATGCCACTATGAACCTACTTGTTGATGTGTCTAAAGTTAATTCAGCACAAGTTCCTCGTTTATTTTGGGCATTCATTATTTATACTTTACTTATTATTATTGGTTACAGTTTACTTACCCGTTTTGCAGGCTATAAAAAACTATTGTACTCAAGGCACAGCCTAGAGCTTGAGGTTGTTGAGCGTACCCAAGCACTCGAAAAAGTGCAAACTGCATTAGTGCAATCAGCAAAGCTTGCGACAATAGGGCAACTGAGCGCGGGTATTAACCACGAAATAAATCAACCATTGAGTGCTATTAATACCTATTTAGCTTCTGCAAAACGTTTACTTGCAAAAGGCAATGTTACAGCACTTAATGAGAGCTTAATTGTTATTGAAGGGTTAGTTGAACGCGTACATCAAATTGTTGGTCAGCTTAAACATTTTAGTAAACCTTCTGATATGCAGCTTAGACCCTATCCCCTTGCAGGGCTTGTTAATAATGCTTTAATGATTTCGAGCGCGCAATTAAAGCAAGACAACGTGCAAGTAGAGTCTCCTAAATTTGATGAAACAGTTGTGGTATGGGTTGATGCACTTAAATTTGAGCAAGTGCTTGTTAACTTAATTACTAACGCCAGCCAAGCTATGAATGGCGCTATTATACGTAACTTGAGTTTTCATTTAGAGTGTTTTGAAGAGCGTGTAAAATTATCGATATTAGATACCGGCGCGGGCATTGAGCAACATGCATTTGGTAATTTGTTCGAACCTTTTTACAGTACTAAATCAAGTAATGGTTTAGGGTTGGGTTTATCTATATCAAAGCAAATAATTGACTCGTTTAATGGCTGTTTAAGTGCGCATAATCGATTAGAAGGCGGCGCTGAATTTATAATTAGCCTGTCGAGTAAAGAATCAAGCAATCAAGCAAATATTGAAAAAACGCCTACTCAGGAAAATCAAAATGATTGATAACACATTGTGTAAACATGTCGTCGTCATTGATGATGAAGCGATGATAAGAGATTCGCTTAAGCAACTGCTAACACTCGAGGGTTATGTTGTAGAGTGCTTTAATGACGCAAGCACCGCTTTGAGCAAGCTCAATAGGCGCTTTATGGGCATTATACTTAGCGACATTAATATGCCCGTTATGGATGGATTAACACTCCTGGAGCAAGTAACCGCATTTGACAGCGAGCTGCCGGTAATATTTTTAACCGGTTATGCAGATGTATCTGTTGCCGTTAAAGCAATGCAGTTAGGTGCATACGATTTATTTGAAAAGCCTCTTAACGAAAATTTACTCGATTGTTTAGCAAGAGCGTGTGATAAACGCCGCCTTGTTATGGAGAATCGCGCGTTAAAGCTTGCAGTGCAAAAAACCTCAGCGCCAGGCGTTCGTATATTGGGTGATACACCTAAAATGCAGCATATGATGCATTTACTAAATACCGTTATAGACACGCCTACCGATGTAATGATTGAAGGCGAAACGGGCACAGGCAAAGAGCTTGTAGCACGTTATTTACACGATCAGAGTAATCGCTCAAGCAGTAACTTTGTTGCTATTAATTGTGGTGCAGTACCCGAACAATTGATAGAAAGCGAACTGTTTGGCGCAGCAAGTGGAGCATACACGGGTGCTACGCAAAGTCGAAAAGGTAAGTTTGAATATGCACAAGGCGGTACGGTATTTTTAGATGAAATAGAAAGCACCCCCATGTCGTTACAGGTTAAGTTATTACGTGTATTAGAAGAGCGAAAAGTAACCCCCGTAGGTGATAATAAAGCTATTGATTTAGATATAAGAATTGTTGCAGCGACTAAAGTAGACTTACTATCGTTAGTTGAAAAGGGTGAGTTTAGAGCTGATTTATATTACAGGTTGAGCTTAGTTAAAGTAAATATTCCGCCTTTACGAGAGCGAAAAGCAGACATACTTTTATTGTTTAAACATTTTAGCTCAATAGCAGCGACTCGTTATCATAAAGCTCCAGCACCTTTAAACAGTGAATTACAGCAGCGTTTATTAGCTTACGATTGGCCAGGAAATGTGAGAGAGCTTAGAAATCAAGCTGAGCGCGCTGTATTATTAGGTGTTGAACTTGCGTTTTCGGTTACAAAAACACAAACCTTAGGTGAGCTTTCACCGGATTTAAGTCTATCTGAAAAAGTATCGTTTTATGAGCAATCACTTATCGAAGACGCACTTGAGAGAAACCATGGAAGTATTAAAAACACTATGGAAACATTGCAAATTGCGCGTAAAACCCTTTACGATAAAATGAGTAAATACAGCCTTAACCGCGATATGTTTATCGATTAAATGTGTGGATAAAGTGACAAGCCTTGCTTTTTAGTGTGTGGGATTTCGCACATTGATGTGTAAATAAAGTACATGTTTAATTCTAAGGTTATGAAATAAATAAGTTTTATATCATTGGCAGTGTGCTTGCTTAGTAAGTTCCGACAATAAGTAGATTCTAATAATTAGGACACACAATGATAAATTTCAAACACACCACTATTTATCTAGCTTCAATAAGCTGCTTAACCACATTTTCGCATACTGCTTTAGCCGTTGATTACACTGTATATGGTAAAGCCGAAGTACAAATTGCTAATACTGACACCGGTATTATGCGTTACGCTGAAAAAGGCACACAAATAGAAGCGCCTTATTCGCGTATTGGTATTAAGGGCGATCATAAACTTAACGAATATTTAAGTGCTGTTTTTAAATATGAAGTACAAGTTAAAGGTTTTGAAGAAGATGATACTGAAGAGCCTTTTACTGCACGTAATACTTACTTAGGTTTAAAAGGTGCTTTTGGTGAAGTTGTTGTAGGTCGTAACGACACTCGCTTTAAATACTCTGAAGGTAAACTCGATAACTTTAACGAAACTCAAGCCGATATGGCACAGGTTATTGCTGGTCAAGACCGCCTCGGTGACACAATAACTTACACCTCAAACTATTGGCATAATACGCAGTTTTCATTTACCTACGCTCCTAAAGACGATAATAAAGATAATGAAGCAGGTTTTGCTGCTACGCTTATTTATGGTGATCGTAATTTAAATAATACGCCATATTACTTATCGTTAAGCCATGTTGATTCACTTAATAATATTACTGCAAGCAGAATTGCCGGTGTTTATAAGTTCGAACAATTACAACTTGGTGCGTTATACCAACATTCAGAATCAGTAGATGGCACAAAGTCGGGCAATGGTTACGTATTAAGTGCAAGCTATGCCCTCGATAAGTGGGTGCCAAAAATTCAATTTGCTAAAGATGACTCAACTCTTCGTCAAGCATCTGAGGCAACGCAATGGAGCACAGGCCTTGATTATGTATTTGATAAGCAAACTACAGCTTATCTTTTATATACCGATCTTAATTTAGAAGAACAAGACGACAGCAGTGTTGCGCTTGGTCTTAAATACAAGTTTTAGAGGCTAGCCATGACAGATAATATATTGACGCAAGAACCAGATAAGAACAGACATTTTCAATGGCTTTTTTTAGTACTGGGCCCTTTAGTAATGCTATTAACATGCTTACTTGATCCGCCAACAGGAATGTCGGTTGCGGCATTTAAAACCGCAGGTTTAGCGTTTTGGATGGCATCGTGGTGGGTAAGTGAAGTTGTACCAATTCCGGCAACTGCATTGCTACCACTGGTAATATCACCACTTGCTGACATAGCAGCAATAAAAAGTGTGGCTGCGCCGTATGCACACCCGTTAATCTTTTTATTTTTAGGCGGATTTTTAATCTCAATTGCTATGGAGCGTTGGGGTTTACATAAACGTATTGCATTAAGCACCATGTTATATGCGGGTAAAAAACCAAGTTTACAAATTTTAGCTATGATGCTTGTTACTGCATTTTTATCTATGTGGATGTCTAATACTGCGACAGCCGTAATGATGTTGCCTATTGCACTTTCAATTACTAACTTGGTTAAGCAATCAGACCCTGAAAATGAAGGTTTTGGTAAAGCCTTACTGTTATCAATTGCCTATGGCGCCAGCATTGGTGGTATTGCTACATTAATAGGCACACCGCCTAATGCATTAATGGCTGCTTACTTATCAGATAGCTACCAGATAGAAATTGGCTTTGCCCAATGGATGATTGTAGGTGTACCACTTTCTTTAAGTATGCTAATCATTAGCTGGGTTTGGCTTACTAAGTTTGCGTATAAAGTAGATGCTAATGCTAAAGATAATCAAAAAATTGATACCAAAGCGGTATTTTCTGAACAGTTAAAAAAGCTTGGAATAATGCAACGCGCAGAAAAAGGCGTATTGTTTGTATTTGTGCTTGCTGCACTTTGCTGGATATTTAGACCTTTATTGGGTGATATAACCGGTCTTAAAATTTCAGATACTACAATTGCAATTGCTGCGGCATTACTGCTGTTTGTAATGCCTGCTAATAAAGGCAGTGATGAGCGTATTCTTGATTGGCAAAATGCCTCACAAGTGCCTTGGGGTGTATTATTATTGTTTGGGGGCGGACTTACGCTTGCATCTCAAATTAAATCGTCAGGTCTTGCTGAGTTTATTGCTCACATGATTGAAGGCGCAAGTGCGATTCCTCTTGTTATGAGTGTGCTTGTTGTGGTTGCTTTAATTACATTTTTAACTGAAATTACAAGCAATACAGCAACCGCTGCAGGTTTTTTACCGTTATTAGGTCCTGTTGCTGAATCGATAACAGGTTCACCCCTTGTATGGGTTATTCCTGCTGCTATTGCGTGTAGTTGCGCATTTATGATGCCTGTAGCAACACCACCTAATGCGATTGTGTTTGGCTCAGGGCAAATACAAATGCGCGACATGATAAGAGCAGGCTTTGTACTAAACATCGTCGCAATTGTTTTAATAACACTTGTAACAATGACGATTGCAGCCCAAGTATTTGGCTTTTAAAACTGTACTAAATTAGTTCCAACCAACCTATATCAGAGTAGTTTTGTTTAAAGTTATAACTTAAAGCAAAGCTACTCTTTATATCCAATCTATTTCAGTTAAATTCACGCCATTAGTGTTCAAAAGAGTTGCTTAGGGTAGATTTACCCTTAAAAACTCAAGTTATATATTACGCTTTCAAGCAAATTAGTGTTATTGCTCGAGAAACAGAACAAGGTTATAGTCTCGTATAACTTTAAAAGCTGAGCAATCTATTTTGACCACTGACACATCACACACTGCTTCTTTAATTACACAATTTGATGAGTTACAAAACTCTTTTTTAGCGACCCCGTACTTATCGATTAAGGAGCGCATTGCTGTTTTAAAAAAGTTGCGAGCGCGTGTTGTAGACCTTGAAGAAGAACTCGTTGCAGCAGCATCAAAAGACTTTGGTTACAGAACTGCGTTTGACACCTTACTGGGTGATATATTGCCGACAGTGCAGGGAATTGCCCATATAATAAAAAAGTTACCAAAATGGTCAAAACCAAGTAATAGATCAGTGGGTTTAAGTTTATGGCCTTCAAAGGTCAGCGTAACTTATCAGCCTAAAGGGGTCGTTGGTGTTATAGCGCCTTGGAATTACCCTATTCAATTAGCGATTGTGCCTGTTATAACAGCTATTGCGGCTGGTAACAGAGTAATGCTAAAACTGAGCGAGTTTACACCTCATACAAATATTGTACTCGAAAAGCTATTTAACGACGAAATGCAGGAGCATTGCAAAGTAATACAAGGTGGTAGCGATGTAGCTGCTGAGTTTTCATCGCTCCCATTTGCACACCTACTATTTACGGGTTCAACAGGCGTTGGTAAATTAGTAATGGCGTCGGCAAGTCGTAACTTAACACCTGTAACACTGGAGTTAGGTGGTAAATCGCCTGTTATTATTACTGAACAAGCTGATATTGCAAAAGCAGCAGAAGCTTTGTTATTTGGGAAAATGGCGAATGCAGGGCAAATTTGCGTTGCGCCCGATTATGTATTTGTCCCAAAAGCGCTTGAGCATCAGCTTATCCAACAATTATGTGACTTATATAAAAAGCATTTTAAAGATGGTGTTGAAGGCAAAAATTTAACATCAATTATTAGTGACTCACATTACCAGCGTTTAACCGGCTATTTAGCACAAGCCGAGCAACTTGGTGCGAGTATTGTTAAACCGCTTGACCATAATCAACAAGATGCAGATAAGCATCGCTTGGGGTTACACATTGTTACGCATGTAACTGATGAGATGCAGTTAATGCAAGATGAGTTGTTTGGACCAATACTGCCAATAATGAGTTATGACAAATTAGATGATGCGGTTGACTACATAAAGCGTCATCATCACCCATTAGCACTTTATATTTTAGGTCAAGATAAACATGCCCAAGAATACATTATTAAACAAACGCTTAGCGGCACAGTAGCGGTAAACGATACACTAGTGCAAGTTACAGCAGATGATGCACCATTTGGTGGTGTTGGGCACTCTGGCATGGGGAATTACCATGGTAGGGAAGGGTTTTTAACCTTTAGTCATGCTAAAAACACACTTGTTTCAGGCTCGTTTAATCCACGTATTGGCATGTTACTTAAACAAAGTAAGGTACTTATTAAGTTATTAAAATGGCTTTATATTCGCTAACTTTATTTAAACTTAAAATAAAAAGGCTGATCTACATTTGAAGTTACCTTCATAGTAGTTCAGCCTTTTTTAATTATTTAATGTAAAAAATAAAGCTTAAAACAATCGACCTTCACCTGCATAGGTACCCGCCAAAATTCTAGCGTAAATAGCGTCAGCTTTTTCTTTAGCTTCTTCAATTTCTTTTGGCAGCATTTTACGTTCATCAAGTTTACGGCTATGGTTTGCTTCCATATTGCCATTATATTCAGCAATGGTATTCCAAATGTATGATTTTTCTAGATCCTTAGGCATACCTAAACCTTCAAAATACATAAGTGCTAAGTTAAATTGCGCAAGAGAGTAATTATTAGCAGCCGCTTTTTCGTACCAGTTTTTAGCAAGTTCATAATCAAGCGATACACCATCACCATTGGCATACATAACACCTAGGTTAAACTGTGCTGCTGGTAAATTTTTCTTTGCTGCTTTTTCGAATAAAGTAATGGCCATTTGCTTATCAAGTTTTACACCTTTGCCATCACTGTATAAAACAGCCAATGCAAACATCGAATCAGCATGGTTCTTCTTTACACCTTGTTGATAAAGTTGAGCCGCTTTACGGTAGTCACGCGTTACTCCAAAACCACCTTCATACAGTTTAGCTAGCTCATAAATACCAGGTGCAAAGCCTTTATCTGCAAGGTATTCAAACTCTTTTAGTGCGTCTTCAAAATAACCTTCGTTAGCGGCTTTAATGCCATCTTCTAACGTTGCATGAGCAAAAGGGCTCGCGAATAAAACGCCAGCAAGAATTAAAGTTTTTAAATTAAACTGTGACATAACAATGTCTCCAATTAGTAAGAGTAGCAATATGTATTAATACAAATTTTTATTAAAAACATGATCATTTTAGCAAATTAGGTAACTCATCATCACCGTTTTAAACTACTCTCGTACAGCTGCACAAATACATAAGGCAGAGTAATTAAGGAGTAATTGGCAACAAAAACTGTATCTTGTAATTACTGATTTGATATTAAGCTATTAACCAGGCGTTAAAATGAATCACTAATTTAATGCAAATTAATATAATTAAACGTTATTTTATTAATATTTGGGCTAAATGATTAATTGGAACGTTTAAGTACAGGTGCAAAAGCAATGCCTACTGATATGTTTTACGCTTGCTTAAATATAAAAGCAAGACGATGAGGTTTCAGCGGGTCTATATAGTATTTTATAGTTTAAAATAAGGCTTTTGCATTAAGTGCATTAAGTGCATTTAGTATAGAAGTGTAAGATACAGATATTACAGAAAATTTAAAGAAATAAAAAAAGCCCGTTAGGGCTTTTTTGAGTCATATCAACCGTCACTAATATGAGCAATGTAGCAAGTAATTGTGCTCTTTTGTGTTATTACTTGGGTCGAGTAAGCAATAAACACGAAGCGGCACGGTCTTCTTTAATTAATATCAGCATCCTTGCTGTAAGTTCTTCCTTAGGGCACTGAGGTCGTTACACTTTGTTTATGCGAACGATTATCGATTAGATTTAAGCTTAAGTCAACATTAAATGATAACTATTATCAAATGAGTTTATTTACAGTTAACTACATAAATATAAAAACGAGGGACGAGATGCTAAATAACACTAAAATGAAAAAGCTTACACGTGCAGGTTTAGCTATAAGCATGTTGTTTTTATGCAGTTGTTCTGCCTCATTTACTTATAATAATTTAAGTTGGCTTTCATCGTTTTGGGTTGATGATTATGTTGATTTAAATAAACAACAAAACAAACAATTAAAAAAAATTATTGAAACAACGCAACACTGGCACAGGTCAACTCAATTACCAGCATATAAACAAGATATACAAAATATAAAATCACTGTTTAACGAAGGTATAAAACCTGAGCAACTTAAAAACCAAATTGTATTTGCAAAAAAGCATTGGCGTAACCTGCTTGAATACGCTTACGAGCCTTTGGCTGAAGTAGGTTTAACTTTGACGCCATTACAGCGCAAAGAGCTTATAAATAATATTCAGGAACAAATTGATGAAGAACGAGATGAATTTAATGAGCAAACACTTATAGCACGTAAAAAAGATCGTTTAGAAGAACAACTAGAATACTACGAACAATGGCTAGGAAAACTTACTCCTGAGCAAAAAACACTTATTAAATTAACTAACTATAAACATCAGGACTCAGGTGAACTGTGGCTCGAATACAAACAAAAGCGTTTAAATGCAGCTAAAGAAGTACTTGAAAGTACCACCCTAATGCAAGCTGAGTTTATTGAGCAATTAAGTACCGTAATAAAAGAACGTGAATTGTACATGAGCCCAGTACAGCTTAAAGTTAATGAGGAAAACCTTAATTTGTACGTCGATTTATTAAATACGTTAAATACCACTTTAAGTGACAAACAACGTGAAAATGTAAATGATCGTTTTGATGAGCTAATCGATACATTGAATGATATTATTGAGGGCTAAAACATTATTAATCAATCACTTTGCTATACAGTCGTTACATAAAGTTACGTAGAAGTAAGGTTGTTGTTCAATTTTTGTAGTTATTTAAATGAATCTCAAAATTGTCACGTAGCGTGGCTGTAATCATCAAAATAAATGATGGTTTGTTAAGGTAAAAGTTATGGTTACTGATTTAAAAAGCATATTAAATAGCTGGGCACCTCTTAAAGATCAGCAAGAGTGGGTTTTGGCGACGTTATATAAAATTGAGGGCTCAAGCTATCGAAAGTTAGGCGCAATGATGCTTATTTCGAGTTTAGGGCAGCGCTTAGGTATGCTCTCTGGCGGTTGTTTAGAGGCTGATATACAGCGACATGCTAAGCAGGTAATGAGCACGTTAACGAGTAAAACTATAAGTTACGATGCAACAGATGAAGATGATTTAACGTTTCAGCTAGGTATTGGTTGTGGCGGTATAGTGCATATTTTACTTCAGCCGATTCATAAGTCTAATGAGTACTTACAGCTTGAGCTTATGAACAAAGCACTTAACGATAATATTGCGGGGCGTTATCTTCAGCAAGTTGACCCTATTGTACCTTTGGGAAATGGGGTGTTTACTCAAAATTCAGAACAACAAGGGTTATCAATTAATCGAAAAGCTCAGCTAATTGAAATTAATAACGCTACGTCATTACAAATATCTATTTATCCACCTCCTCACATACTTATTGTAGGCGGCGGAGCCGATGCAGTGCCTGTTTATACATTCGCTAAACAACTTGGTTGGAGTGTAACAGTATGGGATACGCGCCCAGCAAATGCTAAAAGACAGTACTTTACACATGCTGATGCTATTTTACGTACTACGCCAAGTGAGTTACGGGAGTACTGTTTAGCTAACAAAGTAGATGCTGCTATTTTAATGGCTCACAGTGTTGAACTTGATGCGAGCGCACTTGCTGCCCTCGCTGATACTTCCTTTAAGTACATTGGCTTACTTGGTCCTAAACATAGACGAGCACAAGTATTAACACAGGCTAACACTTCAGTTGAGCAAATAAAGTCACCTGTATTTGGCCCTGTAGGCTTAAATTTAGGTGGTGACTCACCTGAGAGTATTGCACTTTCGCTAATTAGCGAAATACACGCGGTGCTTTCAAGCAAAAATGCGACCTCGTTAAGTAACTGGGGAAACGATAAGTGCTAATAGCAAAAGTGATATTAGCGGCGGGGCAATCATCACGATTCAATGGTTGTAAGTTAACCGCCGACCTTGGTGCTGGGCAAACGATGATTGAACATGGCGTTAATATTTTACAAGCACTTGATAGCTCGCCTGTGTTTGTAGTGACTGGCGCATGGCATAAAGAAGTAAAAAATATACTCGCAGATACTAAAAACATTAAATTAATTGAAAATAAACAGTGGGATAAAGGCCTAGGTGACTCTATTGCGACAGCAACTAAAGCTATTTTAGAAAATCAGCAACCAGATGGCATTTTATTTATACTTGCTGATCAAGTTGAGCTCACTACAAAGCATTTAAGTGAGTTGGTTACAAACTTTAAAAGGCATCCTTCTCGTTGGTGCGCCAATTATGGTGAGCGCTTGGGAGTTCCTGCGATATTTCCTAAGGTTGATCTATCGAGGCTTAGCGACTTAACTACAGATAAAGGTGCGCAGCATTTACTGCGTTGCACCGATGAAGAGGTTAATACTATTAATTTAAAATGCGCGAGTTTAGATATAGATACTCAAGCGCAGTTAAATGATTTTTTGAATAAAACGCGATAAAAATATTTTAATGAAAGAAATATAACTATGGGTCAATAGTTACATTTTTTAATAGTTATAGTAACTCTTTAAACTATACGCATAGTTTAAAGAGTTGCTATAAAAAGCTTAATCAAGGGGCAAGCTATGGTGACGTTTACAATTAATGGCAAGGTGGTTGAATCACACGCGAGTGAAGATACACCGTTGTTATGGGTTATTCGTGATGAAATTGGGTTAAAAGGCACTAAATTTGGTTGTGGTATTGCAATGTGTGGTGCATGTACTGTGCATTTAGATGGGCAAGCAACGCGTTCTTGTGTATTACCGGTAGGTGCTATTGCAGGCAAAAATATTACGACCATTGAAGGGTTAAATAACGAACATCCGCTTCAAAAAGCATGGGTTGAAGAACAAGTACCACAATGTGGTTACTGTCAATCGGGTCAGATAATGCAAGCAGCTACATTACTTGCTACTAACCCAAACCCTTCAGACGAAGAAATAACCAATCATATGAATGGTAACTATTGTCGCTGTATGGCTTACAAACGTATTAAAACGGCTATTCAACGAGCAGCAGATGAGTCAAAAAGTGTTGTTAATATTTTTGATCCTAATGCACAAGACGCTTAACTGGAGCCGACAATGAAAAAATTATTTCAAAAAAATAGTGAAACCGTTAATTTAAACCGTCGTTCATTCATGATTGGTACTGCAAGCGCAGGTTTAGTTATGGCGTTTGCCCCTGCATTCTTTTCTGGCTCGGTAAGTGCAAAAGAATCAATAGCTCAACAAGCATTTTCACCTACAATTTGGTGGACAATGAACACCGATGGTGGCATTGAAGTAAGCATTGCAAAAGCCGAAATGGGTCAACATATAGGTACTGCATTAGCGCGTATTGTTGCAGACGAACTTGAATGTGATTGGGACAAAGTTTCAATTACGTACGTAGATACCCATGAAAAATGGGGTTATATGGTCACCGGCGGTTCGTGGTCTGTTTTTCATAGCTTTAAACCACTTTCACAAGCCGGTGCTGCGGGCAGAATTGCGCTAATAGAAGCTGGTGCAAAAATGTTAGGTGTTACAGCTGGTACATGTCGTGCTGAAAAAGGCTATATAGTCTCTGGCGACAAATCTGTTAGTTATGCTGATTTAGTTAAAAAAGGCGAGTTTAATCGTACTTTTACAAGTGAGGAAGTAGCAAGTTTACCACTAAAACCAGCCAATAAACGCCATTTGACGGGGCTTAAGCAAGACTTTAAAGCGCTTGATATACCTGCCAAAACCAATGGTACCGCAGTGTATGGCATAGACGTAGAAGTTGAAGGCATGCTCTATGCTCGCCCAGTAATACCGCCAACTCGCTTTGGTAGTGAAGTAATAAGTGTTGACGATACCGCAGCAAAAACAATTAAAGGTTATAAGGGTTATGAAATTTTAACTGACCCAAGTAATACGGTAGAAGGCTGGGTTGTTGTATTAGCTGATAATTACCCAAGTGCAATTAAAGCTGTAGATGTACTAAAGGTTAAGTATAAAAAAGGTAGCGCAGCAAACGTAACTGAGTCTGATATTCAAAAAGAAGGTGTGCGTTTATGTCAGCAAACTGATTCAGGCACTTTATTTGTTGATGAAGGCGATATAAAGAAAACTCAAACCGATGCAAAAGAATTACTCGAATCAATGTATACCACAGCGACCGCGAGTCATTATCAGTTAGAGCCTTTAAACGCGCTTGCACAGTTCAAAGATGGAAATTGGATTATCCACACCGGTAACCAATGGCAATCGCTTACATTGCCAGCCATAGCAAAAGCACTAGAAGTTGCACAAGATAAAGTGATTATTCGCCCGTACTATTTAGGCGGTGGTTTTGGTCGTCGATTATTTGGTGATTGGACTGTACCCGCAGCCCTTACTGCAAAAGCGGTAGGTAAACCTGTAAAGCTTGTGTTTACTCGAAAAGATGACAGTTTATTTGATCAATCTCGCTCAGCGTCTACTACAAAAATGACGGCATCGTTTGACAAAAACGGTGCTTTTACTGGTTTAGAGCATGCTTTTGCAGCAGGGTGGCCAACTAAAGCAATGGCACCAGGGTTCTTAGCTCCAGGTGTTGATGGTAAAGGCAAATTTGATGCATTTTCGGCATCAGGTGCTGATCATTGGTATAGCATGAACAGCCACCGTGCAAGAGCCATTAATAATGGACTTGTACAAAGTACATTTATTCCAGGGTGGTTACGCTCAGTAGGACCAGGTTGGATTGCTTGGGGCCTTGAGTCGTTCATTGATGAAGTTGCACACAAACAAGGTAAAGATCCTGTTGAATTTCGCCTTGAAATGTTAGATGCACAAGGTAAGCAAGCAGGTAAAGCACCTGAGAGTGTAGGTGGAGCATCACGTTTACACAGTGTACTTAAAAAAGTATCTAAAAAAGTAGCCAATGTTAAGTTAGGTGAAGACGAAGGTTTTGGGTTTTCGGCCAGCTCAGGGCAAGAACGCACCATGCCAGCATGGATTGCAACCGCTGCACATGTGCATGTTAATCGTGCTGATGGTAAAATAACGCTTAAAAAGCTGTATGTGGTTGTTGATGCAGGTTTAATAGTGCATCCTGATGGTGCGCTGGCGCAAATAGAAGGTTCTCTACTTTGGGGAGCAAGTCTTGCGCTGCATGAATCAAATACATATAAAAACGGGCAGGTTTCAGCGACTAACTTTAATACTTACCTACCACTTAGAATGAAAGATGTGCCTGATATGGACATTGAATTTGTGCAAAGTGATGAGTTTCCAGTTGGTTTAGGTGAGCCGGGCGTTATTGGTATCGCTCCAGCGATTGGTAATGCCGTATTTAATGCTGTGGGTGTTCGTTTACGAAACTTACCAATGAAACCAGATGAGCTTAAAAAAGGCTTATCTGCGTAAAGCACTAAAAGCAATAAAGCAGTATATGTGTAAGAGGTTTGCATTTTAATGCGACCTCTTTAACATGTAGTAAATACACTTAAGTTATACCCAAGGTTTAGTTATGTTAGTCGATCCAGCAGGACGAGAATTTAGTTACTTACGTTTATCAATTACCGACGTGTGTAATTTTAAGTGTGTTTATTGTTTACCAAATGGTTATCAATGCGACCACGACCGAGACTTTCTTTCGCTTAACGAAATAAGTAATACAATAAAAGCATTCGCCCATCATGGTATTAAAAAGGTACGTATTACAGGCGGAGAGCCAACTCTTCGAAAAGACTTTATAGATGTTATTCGCGCAGCTAAAGATACAATAGGTATAAACCAAATAGCAGCGACAACGAATGGTTTTTCTCTACAAAAAAACATTAATAATTGGGTAGATGCAGGTTTAAGTGCCATTAATGTGAGCATTGATAGCTTTGACCCCCGTATGTTTAACTCAATAACTGGGCACGATAAATTTGCCTCTGTTATGAGTGGCATAGATGCAGCTGTAGATAGTGGTATTTCATCAATAAAAATAAATAGTGTACTGATGAGACAATATAACGCCACAGAGTTAGATACTTTTTTAAGCTGGCTTAAACACCGTCCCGTAACTATTCGGTTTATAGAGCTAATGCAAACTAACGATAATAAAGATTTTTTTGATGCAAACCACCTCTCAGGTGAATCAATAAAAACTAAATTATTACAAAGAGGTTGGCAACGTATAATTCAAGGCGCTACAGCAGGACCTGCACAAGAGTTCTCGCATCCAGATTACCAAGGTAATATTGGTTTAATAATGCCTTACAGCAACGACTTTTGTAGCACGTGTAATAGGCTTAGGGTTTCTGCGTTAGGAAATTTACATTTATGTTTGTTCTCAGAAGAAGGTATATCCCTCAGAGAGCACATGAACAATAATTCAAGTGCAGAGCTAATTGCATTACTATCGCGTTATATTAAAACTAAAAAGCAATCGCACTTATTACAGCAAGGTAATACTGGGATCACCACTAATTTATCTATGTTGGGCGGTTAAAGTCTTTAATTTTTTTGTTGAATGATGAGCCGAACGTCGTCTAATTAATGTGAAAATGTAAATAATAGCTTGTATTTTCGCGTTTTTATTTTTAGAGGGCTTGTCATATTTTATTTTCACGTTAAACTAAATTTTTATTTGTTATTAAGTTATAAGAATGGATATCGCAGCACTTAACAGTACTAAATCATTAAGAAGAGATGTTCTTAAGTGGATGTGCCTTTGTTTTGGTTTTTTATCGTTAGCGTTCGGGGTATTTAATTTAACAGTAAATAACCTTCCTTTACTGGGCTATATAGAAGCCAGCTTTTCAATTTATTGCATCTATACTTTTATTGCGCTTACACGCCATCCATTACAGTTTTGGCAATCAATAGTAATGTGCGCACTGATCTCATTTATTGTTGTATTAGCGACTTATTTAGCGTCACCGCGTAACGGTGTTTACGTTTGGTCGTTCGCATTACCTGTTTTATATTACCTTTTAGTAGGTAAACGTTATGGATTTATTTTATCTGCGACTTTACTTGCTGCCCAAATAATTATATTGGCAGGTAAATCAAGCCTTTCACCTTTTGAAACGTTTAATTTGGTACTTAACTTACTGTGTACTTACGTGAGTATTTGGGCTATTTCTCATATTTTTGAAGGTAGCAGATCACAATTTTCAAAACGACTTAAAAACTTAGCATTACTTGATCCACTAACAGGTGCCGGTAATCGTTTGTCTATGAGTCACTATTTTGAAGTTGAGTTACGAGATAAGTCACAGCTGTACGTGTTTTTACTCGATTTAGATTATTTTAAATTAATAAATGACGAACATGGACACGGTGTTGGCGATAAAGTACTTGTAGAAGTTGCAACCCTTTTAAGAGTTGCTCTAGGCCGAGGGTATGTTTTTAGAGTTGGCGGCGAAGAGTTTGCTTTATTTAGTTCGTTTACAAGTGAGGAGGAAGCTCTTAACGCGGCTGAAAAAATAAGAACTCAAGTTGAAAACACAAATTTTGATATTGATGGTCTATCTATAAATATTACTACAAGTATTGGTGTGGCAAAGTTTAAAAGTACAAACACCCTTGAAGGCTTTGTTGAACAAGCCGATAAGCAACTATACAAAGCTAAGCGATTTGGTCGCAATAAAGTGTATTGTAAATTTAAAGCAGAACCAGACTTTGAGATTGCTACGGCTTAATATCAAAACTTAGCATTAAAACTTATAGTCAATAAACTATAGAGTTTGTTAATAATAAAATGGTTAGTACATTTGTTCAAAATTAGGGATGCCGTTTTCCCAAATCGGTTTGTCTTTTCCTAAGTACTCACGTACTGCATCAAAAAATAAGCGCGTTCTGACTGGTAAGTCGCGATGAGGGTATACGGCGTACATAGCGCTGTATTCCATAAGTTTAATATCTGTCAATAAAGGAACTAACTTTCCTTCTTTTACTTCATCACCAATAATAAACGCAGGCGCAACAAAGTAAGTAGTCCCCGAGAGCGTTTTCATTAATAAAGACTCAGCATCGTTTGCACGAAATACACTCTTTATTTTTTGTTCACACGGCTCACCTTTACTGTTGTAGTAATCAATACTTTCTACTCTAAAAGAATTACTTGCATAACTTGCTGCAGGTAGGCTTGCTAGCTCTTCCATTGTTTGTGGCATGCCGTAGGTTTCAATAAACTCTGGAGCTGCAACTATTAATATGCGGTTTCGGGCAATTTTTCTGGCTATAAGAGATGAATCTTTTGGCTCGCCTACTCTAAACGCTAAATCAAATCCTTCAGATACAATATCCACTAATCTATCATCTAACCTAAGTTCGACTTCAACCTGCGGAAAGCGCTTTTGAAAGTCATTAAGTACTGGTTGTAAGTAACGACGACCAATGAGTGTTGATGAGGTGATTTTTAAAACGCCACGAGGCTCTAAATGGTAGTTTTCGGCCATACGGACGGTTTCGCCAAGAAGCTCTCTGAGGTCTGCGGCTTTTTTTATCATCTCTGCGCCCGCAGCAGTTAGCGAAAACGAGCGGGTGGTCCGATTAAGTAACCTCACACCAAGTTCGTCTTCTAATCGACTAATTTGTTTAGAAATAACAGAACGGTCAATATTACGAATTTCAGCTGCTTTAGCAAAAGAGCCTTGCTCTACCACTTCAAGCAACATTAAAAGCCGACTTGTTGTATCCATTATTACATCTCAATTAATTAATTGATGCCATTTTGGCACTAATGAATTTAAAAATCTATGGTTTTTGTCCGCAAGTTTAATCCGTACCATGCGAAGCTAATTAAAAAAGGAGCGTCTTCATGAAAAAACATTTAATTGCTGCTGCACTCGCTGGCGCATTACTAACACTTGCAGGTTGTGCTGATGAGAGCACACCCCCTTCGGCTCAAGCACAACATCTTCAGCCAATCGATGTTGCACCTGTATTAGTTAAACCAGTACAAAGCTGGCACACCTATACAACTCGCTTAGAGTCTCCTCAAGAAGTGGCTTTAATGCCACGCGTATCAGGTGTTATTGATCATATTGCATTTAATGAAGGCGATAATGTAAAAAAAGGCGACTTATTATTTAAGTTAGACGATCGCCCATTTGCTGCTGTTGTAGCAAGCCTTGAAGCACAAATTAATAGTGCACAAGCTGCATTAGAACAAGCAAAAAGCGAAGCTAAACGTGCGGTCCGCTTAATGGAGCGTAAAGCTATTTCTACTGAACAAACAGAGTCGCGCACGTCTATTTTACACCAACGCGAAGCGCAACTTGCTGCATTACAAGCACAGCTTACATCGGCAGAACTTGATTTAGAATTTACGTCAATTGTATCGCCAATTGATGGCATAATTTCCCGTGCAAACATCACGAGAGGCAATAACATTATTGCGGGTCAAAGTGTGTTAACAAGCATAGTCTCTAACGAAAAAATGTACGCTTACTTTGATGTTGACGAACGCACTTGGAACAGTGCTTTTAGCAATGTAACAGCGGCAAGTCGTCAACCTGTTGTAATGCAAAAAGTTGGGCAAAACGATTTTGCGTACAAAGGGTATATCAACTTTATTGATAACCAAATTAATGCTTCTACGGGTACGCTTCGTGTTCGCGCCGTATTTAATGAAGATAACAACCAACTTAGAGCAGGCTCATTTGCACGTATTAAGTTAGCGGCTAATTCAATTTCTGAGCAAGTAATAGTGCCAGATAGAGCAATTGGTACCGATTTAAAAAATCGCTTTGTACTAACTGTTGGCGAAAACAACGTGCTGCAGTACAAATTAGTGACAGTGGGTGAGCGTTACGGCTCGCTTCGTGCAGTGACATCTGGTTTGTCTGAAGGCGATGTGATTGCAGTAAATGGCCCAGCTCGCGTAGGTCCTGGTATGCCAATTGAACCAAATACAGTAACAATAGATAGCAGTGATGTTGCATTCACCCTCTCTAATGACGAATCAAACGTAGTAGCTAAGCAATAAGGTTTTTTGATGAAATTTTCACACTTTTTTATTCAACGGCCGATATTTGCGGCTATGTTGTCTTTGGTTATTTTAATTGCGGGTGGCATTTCTTTATTTCAGCTTCCGGTAAGTGAATACCCAGAAGTTGTACCACCAACAGTTGTTGTAACCGCAAGTTACCCAGGTGCAAACCCAACGGTTATTGCACAAACGGTAGCAACACCACTCGAGCAAGAAATTAACGGTACTGAAAACATGTTGTATATGTTTTCACAAGCAACCAGCGATGGTCGTATGACCCTAACGGTAACGTTTGCACTGGGTACTGATTTAGACCGTGCTCAAGTACAAGTACAAAACCGTGTAAACAGTGCTTTGCCACGTTTGCCTGAAGAAGTACAACGCTTAGGTGTGGTAGCCGAAAAATCATCACCAGATCTAACCATGGTAGTGCATTTATATTCGCCAGAAAAAACACACGATACCGCGTATTTATCTAACTATGCCGATTTGTATGTTAAAGACGAAATTGCACGGCTACCAGGTGTGGGCGACATTCGCTTATTTGGTGCGGGCAAATATTCAATGCGTGTTTGGTTAAACCCAGATGCTTTAGCAGCACGTGAGCTAACAGCAACCGATGTTGTAACGGCGCTGCGTTCGCAAAACCAACAAGTTGCCGCAGGTAGCTTAGGTGCTCAGCCGGTGTCAAACGACAGTCAATTCCAAATACTATTAAACGTTAAAGGTCGTTTAAATAGTATTGAAGAGTTTGAGCAAGTAATTATTAAAGTAGGTGAGGAAGGGCAGCTAACACGTTTATCTGACATTGCACGCGTTGAGCTAGGTCAAGACACTTATTCACTTCGCGCAGAGTTAGACACTCAGCCAGCGCTTGCTATGCCTATATTTCAACGCCCTGGGTCTAATGCCATTGAGCTTTCTGATCAAGTGCGCGAAACCATGGCGCGTTTATCAAAAGATTTTCCTGAAGGGGTTAAATACGACATTGTTTACGATCCTACTGTATTTGTACGCGGCTCGATTGACGCAGTAATTGCAACGTTACTTGAAGCAATTGTACTGGTTGTTATTGTAGTTATTGTATTTTTACAAACATGGCGTGCGTCTATTATTCCGCTTATTGCTGTGCCTATTTCACTTATTGGTACGTTTGCTGTTATGCAGTGGTTGGGCGTGTCGATTAATACCTTATCGTTATTTGGGTTAGTACTTGCCATAGGTATTGTTGTAGATGATGCGATTGTAGTAGTAGAAAACGTTGAGCGTAATATAGAACAAGGTTTATCACCACTTGAAGCAACACGCGTTGCTATGAACGAAGTAACCGGCCCTATTATTGCTATTGCATTAGTGCTGAGCGCAGTATTTATTCCAACAGCCTTTATTACGGGTTTGTCTGGTCAATTTTATAAGCAATTTGCATTAACAATTACAATTTCGACCATTATTTCTGCTTTTAACTCATTAACTCTTTCGCCTGCATTAGCTGCGTTATTATTAAAATCGCACGATGCAAAACCGGATGCGTTTACACGTTTACTAAATAAATTATTTGGTCGTTGGTTATTTCAACCATTCAACCGTGTATTTGACCGTGGCGCTAAAGGGTACGAAAAATTAGTTAAAAAGCTAATTCGTCTAAGCCTAATTGCTATGGTGGCTTATGTTGCACTGGTTGGCGGTACAATTAAATTGTTTGATACCGTACCAGGTGGCTTTATTCCACAACAAGATAAGCAATATTTAGTCGCAATTGCTCAGTTACCAGACGCAGCAAGCCTTGACCGTACTGAAGATGTATTAAGACAAATGCAGCAAATTGCCTTAGATGTGCCGGGTGTTGCCCATACGGTTGCTTTTCCTGGTTTGTCGGTAAATGGTTTTACTAACAGCCCTAACAGCGGCATTGTTTTTACACCTTTAGATGCGTTTGAAGACCGCGCCGATCCAAGTAAATCAGCTATGGCAATTGCTGCGCAGTTAAACCAACGTTTTGCCGCGATTGATGAAGCATTTGTAGCGGTATTCCCGCCCCCGCCAATTCAAGGTTTAGGTACAACGGGTGGCTTTAAGCTACAAATTGAAGACCGATCAAACAAAGGATTCGAAGCGTTATTTAATAGTCTGCAAACGGTTATTGGTAAAGCACAAAAAGATCCTGCGTTAATAGGGCTTTACTCAAGTTTTCGTATTCAAGTACCACAAATGGATATAGACGTAGACCGCGAGCAAGCACTAATTCAGGGTATTCCACTTGATGAAGTATTTAATTCGCTGCAAGTTTACTTAGGCTCGGTGTATGTAAATGACTTTAACTTGTTTGGTCGTACGTATCAGGTAAACGCGCAAGCAGATGCTGATTATCGTTTAGATCCAGATCAAATACTTAATCTAAAAGTAAGAAACCGTGCAGGTAATATGGTGCCATTAGGTTCTGTATTAACGGTTACACCAACAATTGGTCCAGACCGTGTAATGCATTACAACGGTTACCCAAGTGCAGAACTTAATGGCAGTCCAGCGCCTGGTTACAGCTCTGATCAAGCACAATTGGCTATTGAAGCAATACTTGCTGATAACTTACCAAGCGGAATTGAATACGAGTGGACTGAGGTTACTTACCAACAAGTACTTGCTGGTAACACCATGGTGTATGTATTCCCACTGGTAGTGTTACTGGTATTTATGGTGCTTGCTGCTCAGTACGAAAGCCTGCGTTTACCATTGGCTATTATTTTAATAGTGCCAATGACCATATTCTCAGCGTTACTTGGTGTGTGGTTTGTAGGCTCAGACAATAATATATTTACGCAAATAGCGTTAATAGTACTGGTCGCCTTGGCATCTAAAAATGCGATTTTAATGGTTGAGTTTGCTAAAGATCAAAACGAGACAGGGTTATCTCATATGGATGCAATATTAGCTGCGTGTCGTATGCGCTTACGCCCAATATTAATGACCTCAATTGCATTTACAGCAGGTGTTATACCGCTTGTATTAGCAACTGGCGCAGGAGCAGAAATGCGCCATGCAATGGGTAATGCAGTGTTTTCAGGCATGATTGGTGTGACTGTGTTTGGCTTATTGTTTACACCAGTATTTTATATGCTTGTTGTGAATAAAAAAGAAAAAGCGCAGGAGTTACCACATGAATAAGTTAGCAAATAAAATGCTAAAAACACGCTTAACAATAAGTGCTGTATTGGTGGCTGCATTTTTATCTGGCTGTGCTAGTAAAATAGATACAGTAAGTGAGCAAAATGCAATTAATGAGTTTGTTGCAAAAGCAGCTGTTGCAGAGCAACTTACTGGCGTTGATGAAACTAGCTGGTGGAAAGGGCTTGATTCAAGCCAATTAAATCAGCTGGTAACCAAAGCGCTTGCAAATAATTACGACTTAAAAACAAGCCAACTCACGCTTAAAAGTGCATTAGCACGGCTAGGCGAGCAAAAAGCGCAATACTTGCCACAAGGTGGCGTAGAAATTGGTGCTCAGCGCAGTGGTTTGGGTGACGTAAATAGTCGTCAATCGAGTGCTAATTTAGCGCTCGACTGGCAACTTGATTTGTTTGGGCGCATTACAGCATTGGTTGATGCGGCAAATGCATCGGCTATGAGCCAAGCAGAGCAAGTACGTTTACTGCAAATTGAAGTGGTTTCGTCTGTTGTTAAAGGGTTTGTAAGCTATCAGGGTAATGTTGAAAAACAGCACATTGTAGCGCTGCAAATAGAAGCGCTTGAACAAAGTATAGAGGTGCTACAAGCACGTGTTGATGAAGGTGTGGCTAACGAACTTGATTTAAACCGTACTATGGCGCAACTAAGGCAACAGCAAGCACTTGTACCCGCTTTTGAATATGCAAAATACCGCGATTTATCTACGCTTGCCGTACTTACTGGACGTTTAACGCAAAACGTTGAATTAAGTAATGAACAAGCTATTTTAGAGCATGAGTTTGAGGTATCTCTTAATGAGCCAAATAACGCAATTGCACTAAGACCCGATATTAGCCGTGCGCTTTATGACTTTAGCCAAGCTAACAGTTTAAGCGTTGCAGCAAGCAAAGCACTTTTACCCGATATTAGTTTGAGCGGCTTTGCAGGTGTTCTAAGCATTGGCAGTAATGGCTTTAGCGATACTCAGCAGCAATGGCAAATAGCGCCACAAATTCAGTGGTCGTTGTTAAGCTATCCTGCACTTTTAGCGCAGCGCGACGCACAACAATTTTTAAGTGAAGCCGCGTACAGCGATTATCAACAAGTTGTGCTAAAAGCCGTTAGCGAAAGTGAACTTTCGTTGCAACTTTTGGTCAATCAAACACAGCAAAAACGTTTTGCTGATGAGCGCTATGACTTTGCTAACAAAGCATTTTTACAAGCGAATGCAATGTACGAAGAAGGGCAAATTCCGTATCTAGAGTTGTTAGATGCGCGTCAGGATGTTTTAATAGCGCAAGAAAATGCTGTCGATTCAACAATTTCATCGCTACTCGCTAAAGTTAATGCATATCAGTCATTTAACGGGCGATGGAGTTATGCATTAAGTAACACTAATAAGTAGAGCTTTATTGATGTCTGATACTGATGTTTTACATGAATACACCGTACCGCACACAATGCGTGCCATTGTATTACCAGAGCCTAACGAGCAAATTAAATTAGCTGACGTTGAGTTACCTGTACCTGAGTGTGCAGATAACGAACTACTTATCAAAGTGGAGTACGTTGGCTTAAACCCTGTTGATGGGCAGTTTGCTAAATCGGGTTTTTGCAAATGGCAATACCCTCATATTTTAGGCCTTGATGCCGTAGGTGTGGTGGTAAAAGCCAGCAAAGGTATTTTTCCCAATGTGGGTGAGCGGGTTATGTGGCATGCAAGCGTTGGTGGCCAAGGTGTACTGAGTGAATATACAAAAGTACCTAACTACGCAGTATCGGTTTTACCTAAAGGGCTAAGCCCAGCGGTGGCCGCTATTTTACCTTGTGCAGGTATGGCTGCGCTTATAAGTTTAGATAAACTTAGTATTAGCGAAGGCGATACCGTACTTATTGAAGGTGGTTCGGGCGCTGTAGGGCAGTTTGCTATTCAGTATGCTAAGCAACGTGGAGCAGATGTATTTGCAACTGCATCAAAGCGAAACCATAAACTGGTTAAGCAGCTAGGCGCAGACATGGTTTTTGATTACAACGATAAAAAGTTGTGTGAAAAAATTCGCAGAGAACTTGGTCCACAAGGCTTTGACGCAGTTATAGACACCATTGGTGGTGACTCAACGGCTAGAAATATTGAGCTAATGCGTTTTTGCGGTAAAATTGCGTGTCTAAACCCTCTACCATGTTTCGATCAAGACTTAATGTACCGCAGAGCGCCTAACATTAGCGTGGTATCGCTTGGTGGTGCATGGCTTGCTAATAGTTTATGTGCACAGCAGCGTTTAAGTTTTATGGGTAATTTGTTACTAGAAAGCGCATGTAATGGCGATATTAAAACACCTGAACTCACCGCTGTTGAGTTTAATGCACAAGCGGTATCTGATGCGCTTAATAAACAATTAGCAGGTGGTTTTACGGGTAAACAGGTTGTTCACGTAGCACCATAAGCATACGTCACTTTAAAAAACGCAGCATTTTATGCTGCGTTTTTTTATGCCTATTTTATGTATTTTGCATCCCACCAAATCGTATTTCTATTTATTAGCTGTTTTATTCATCATTTTGATAAAAATAGTTATTTTCAGCGTACAGCTGTAAGCCTTTGCGTTTCAACAGTTTACGTTCAGGTAAAGAAAATAAATTTAAAAAACTGTTAATTAATTGAATAGAGTAATTGATCTAAACGATTTTTTATGACGTAATGTAGTTATTATTTAGCTGGTCGGATGAGTTCAATCATGAGTTTACGTACAAAATTAAAAAAAGTATTACCAAGTATATCTATCACTGAACAAGAAGCGTTAGACGCAGGCGATGTATGGCTTGAAGGTTCTATCTACCAAGGTAAACCTGATTTCAGCGCACTTCGCGACGTACCTGCCGCTAAGCTAAGTGCAGACGAGCAAGCATTTTTAGACGGTCCAGTAAAAGAACTACTGGGCATGATTGACGATTCAGTTATTCAAAACGGCATTCATTTACCAAATGATATTTTAGAGTTTTTGAAAAAAGAGCGTTTTTTCTCGCTTATCATTCCTAAGTCGTTTGGTGGTTTAGAGTTTAGCCCTTATGCAAACTCTACTATTGTTGGCACAATTGCGACTAAGAGCTCTGCAGTTGCAGTAACCGTAATGGTTCCTAACTCGTTAGGTCCGGGTGAGTTATTACTTCACTTTGGTACGCAAGAGCAGCAAGCACACTACTTACCACGCCTAGCAAATGGTACAGACATTCCATGTTTTGCATTAACAAGCCCAGAAGCGGGTTCTGATGCAGGTGGCATTCCAGACATTGGTACAGTTACTAAAGGCATGTATAAAGGCGAAGAAGTACTTGGCCTTGAGATCACATGGGACAAACGCTACATAACGCTTGCACCTATTGCTACTGTACTTGGTTTAGCTTTTAAAGTAATGGACCCTGATGGTTTACTAGGTGGCAAAGAAAGCTTAGGTATTACTTGTGCACTTATTCCAAAAGAACACCCAGGTGTAGAGCTTGGTAATCGCCATGACCCTATGGGTATTCGTTTTTACAACGGTACTACACGTGGTAACAAAGTATTTGTTCCAATGGACTTTGTTATTGGCGGGCAAAAAAATATCGGCCGTGGTTGGCAAATGCTGGTTAGCTGTTTAGGTGCCGGCCGTGGTATTTCATTACCTGCGCTAGGTGTTAGTACAGCACAAGTTGCATTTAAATCAGCATCTGAATACGCAGCAGTGCGTGAACAGTTTGGTTTAGCCATTGGTCAGTTTGAAGGTATTCAAGAAAAACTAGCTGACATTGCAGGTAAAACATACCTACAAGAAGCAATGCGCGTACTTACAACTGAAGGCTTAGGCATGGGCTTAAAACCATCAGTAGTAACCGCAATCGCTAAATACCACATGACAGAGCTTGGTCGCGACGTACTTGATTCAGCAATGGATATTCAAGCGGGTAAAGCGATTCAAAATGGTCCACAAAATACATTAGCAAGTGGTTATGTTGCTCAGCCGATTGCCATTACGGTAGAAGGCGCGAACATTCTTACTCGTAACTTAATGATTTTTGGTCAAGGTGTTATGCGTTGTCATCCATATTTACAATCTATGGTTGAGTCAATTCACAGCGAAGACAAAGGCGCTGACAAAGAATTTAACGGTATTTTACGTAAAACAATCGGCTACAGCACAGCAAACAGCTTACGTGCTTTCCGCCTAGGTGTTTTACCATTTACAGCAAGTGCTAATTCTGAATTACCAGAAGTACGCGACTACGAAAAAGCAGTACATAAATTATCTGCAAAACTTGCAGTGTACGCAGACTTTTCGTTACTGGTACTTGGCGGTAAATTAAAGCAAGCAGAAATGCTATCGGCACGTTTAGGCGATGTAATGAGCTTTTTATATGCAGCTATGGCATCAATTAAATACTACGAGCAAAAAGTATCAAGTAGTGACCGTGAGCAAGCAGCGCCGTATTTCCATTACGCGACTCGTTTTGCACTACAAAGTGCTGAAGAAGCATTGCATAAGTTTTTAGATAACTTCCCTGCAAGTGGTACACGTAAGTTTATTCGTTTCATTACAATGAACTACTCAACTAAAATGCCAAAAATTAGCGACGATTTAATCCGCGAACTAGCTAAGCAAGCTCAGCTAGATACCGCGTTTAAAGCGCAAATCACGCATTTAGTTAAACCAGTAGAGGGCGATGGCCATCATATTAATGAGCAAGCTTACAAAGCTAAAATGGCATCACTTGGCGAGCTGGCTAAAGTTAAAAAAGCACTACGTGCTAAAGTAATTAAACCAGGTATACGCTTTAACATCACGCTTGATAACGCACTCGCGGCAAACGTAATCACGCAAGCTGAACACGTTCAGTTAATTGATTACAACATCAAACGTGAAAAAGCGATTCGTGTAGATGAGTTCGATTTTGATATGAACCTACTAGACGATAACGCACAGCCAATTAATCCGCTTAAAAGCGTAGTTAATCAGTAGACTGTGAAATTAATTCAATAATGCAAAGCGCCCGCAGTATCGGCGCTTTTATTGTTGAGTAAATATTTAGTGTGGAGCCCCGCTTGTGTAAAAATAAGCGGGGCTTTTTTATTTGTTTTAAATAAAAGCTAGCTTGAAAGTAACACTGATACCTATTTTATTTTTTCTTATTAAATTTGAATAACGCTTAAAACCATAATTAGGTAAAAATAAATGAAGCGATTTAGCTATTTGATTACATTCCTAATTGGCTAGTGACGGGGGAATTGTTACATTAATCATCAATTTCTTCAGTAAAGTTAAACCGGAGTGTAACCAAATGAAAAAATGGATAGTACTTTTAACACTATTAATGTCATTTGTGCTACATGCTGCTGATAATAAAAGTGCAGTAGTAAGCGATAAACAAACAACAGAACTTGAAGAGTGTACGGCAGAAAAACCAATAAAGGGAATTCTCAACCCTAAATACAAAGGTTATACAAATTTCACAACAAGTATTAATAAATACGATATTTCTGAGTCAGCCGTTTTTTATAAACTCATGGAAATTAACGTTACTCATGGCGGTTGTGCTCACTATGCTTACACATTTAAATATACATTATATGATAGCCACCTAGTAGCCGACAAAAAACATTATCTAAATAAAGCAATAAATTTACTGGCTCAAACCGAAATGGTTCAAGATTACAAATCTATCCCTAAGGAAATATCTAAGCACTTGAAAGAAAATATAAATAATTCAAACGTATTACAAGAAGGGCGAATAGTTGTTTCTCTTGGATATAGACATATCTATTTTAATTTTTTAAGAGCAGCTGATAACAAGGTAATAATAGAGATTATTGATGACACAGCCCTTTAGTCACATAGCTAATTTTGCCACCTAAATTAACTATGCTAATGCCCTATAATCTGATTTGGCAGACAGGAATTTTTCAATAGATAAGGAGCTATTTTTTACTATGTAGATGAAAATAATGACGACAGTCATCATTTTCGCTATAAATATCACCCATCATTGTACGCGTATTTCATAGCACAGTTTAGCTTCTTCGATTAGAGTGGCTGTCTAGCATACTAAGCTGTGTATATAAACAGTTGTTTGTGTTTTGTCCAATAACATTATTAAAAGTCGTTTTGGTGTATTTTAACAACAATAACTTTACAAAATACGTAATTACTTGTTTACATGGAAGTTGTTTAGTGGAATTGTTGAGCAATGTAATATACGCCGTTTTGGGGTGTTATAACCCCCAAAGTGGTGTCAATAAGCTGTTAGCAGTATTTGGGAGTTTTATGGAACCTGGCAATAGTTTGAAAATTGAAAGCCTAAATGAAGAATGGCGAGATAAAGACTCTGTAATGTTGCATGCCTGTTTTCAGCTACTAAAAGATACAGTCGAAAAAGAAAAGCTGTTTGAGATTATCGATTGGGATGCTGATGAAAAAACTCGTTCAACTAAGCAAGAAATCACAGAGCTTTATAATTGGTGGCTTACATATAACGAAGATCTAGTGCCAGAGCCTGAAGAAATTAGTGAGCAAAATAGAATGTTACATCGGCTCATAGATGTTCGATGGGCATTGTGGACATAAATACTGCTAACAAGAGACTATGGCGTCAATAGTTAATTTATAACTTTTGGCGCTTCCCATAAAACACCATCTCTTAGCATTGAATTTAAGATAACAATCATCTTTCTAATGCATGCAATAATGGCAACTTTTTTAGGTTTCCCTGCGGCTAATAACCGCTGATATGTTGCTTTAAAAACAGGGTTTGATTGCATTGCTGACATCATTGCCATGTACAAAACGGTTCTTACTTGCGGTCGCCCGCCTTGTATTTTTCGATGACCTTTAAATCGCCCACT
>NZ_WTLC01000040.1:0-46831 GCF_011378875.1 Pseudoalteromonas sp. Z9A5 | reverse complement strand
TTTGACTTAGCCCACTAGGTTACAAATCTCGCGCCGCGATTAAATAGCCCCTAGTTTGAACAAATTTTAATCCGCAAAGATCAACAGACCCTAGTTTATAAACTTTACGTCGCGATTAAATAGCCCCCAAATTGAACCATTTAAATCCGAAAAGGTTAACGGCCCTAGATGGCATACCTCATTAGAGGTTTAATTTTTTGTTTTTAATTCTAGCTGTTTTAAGTTTTTAACGCCTTTAAATTTAATTTATTCATTTTATTTTGGAATAAAATAGTTAGTCGTTCGTCTTCTTTATGTCAATCCGACAAACTAGAGGACAAAACAATGATTAAATTAAATAAAATTGTAAGTGTAATGATGTTAAGCAGTGCTTGTACTTTTGTAGGTGCAGCGTACGCAGCAGATATTGAAATCACTCAGTCAGCGTCGGCAGAACAACAAACATCTACATCGTTGCAAATTTCTCAAAATGGTTTAAATGCAAGCGGCAATAATGAAACGAATGTATCAAATGAGTCGAGTGTAACTACTTCTGAATCAGAAACAGCGGAACCAACAACACCCACTGATAATACAGAGTCTGCAACACAGAGTGAACAAGGCGATGTAATGCAATTACCAGACTCGCTTGTTTCATCTACTCGTTCTGCACTAAATACTTCATCACTTAACTCTTCAGCTTCTTCATTAAGTAGTGCAGTTAATACAGCACAAAATGCTACAACGCAGCTAACTACCTCAACAACTAACTTAGCAGATGTTGTGAGTGACTCTTCTTTAGTAAGTTTAACGCCAATTCCTACTTTAGATTCCGCCGAATCTGCCACTGCAAGCACTGATACATCGTTATTATCGAGTATTAGCAATTCAAGTGATGCGGTTTCTCAAACGGATGCTCTAAACACGGTTAATACAAGTGACCTAACGAGCCAAATTAACGTGGGTGATGCAACCAATTCAGCACTGCAAGCCGTGAGTGTTATAAATGCAAACTCTGAGGTAATGAGCGGTGTTCAGCAATCTTTAATTGCAAGCGTGCAAAATAGTACGGTTGACTCACTGCAAAGCACAATACAACAAAGTGTAAGCGGACAGGTTAGCTCAGCAGTGACCGATCAAATTAGTAATGATGTTGCACTTACCACTGCAAGTGAAGTAGTTACAAGTATCACAAACAATTTAGACCTAGGTCTTTAAAGCATTTAATACGGCTCATGAAAGTCGGATAGATTTATCTATTCGGCTTGTTGGAGAATAATATGAAAGCAGTTATTACAGCTACATTATGTGTATTTAGCGCCCAAGCAACTCTTGCACAAACGCCAACGAGTGAACAAAGAAGTAGTTTTGATATAAATGGCGATGTATCAGTTGGAATATTAAGTAATTCTGCTCTTTCGATTCAAGAGCTTGATGACATTTCGTCGCAAAGCGATAGCGGTATTAAGCTATCGACAGGGGCAAGTGCAAAATGGCAGATAACTAAAGCAGCTAAACTTACATCAAGCTACCGATTTGAACAGCAAGACTATAATGAGTTTGATCAATATGATTTGGATTTACATCAGTATGGTTTAGATGGCAGCTATAGCTTTAATGGACACGAAATAGGTGTGCGTTACGATGGCGCAAAAGCAAATGTTGATGGCGATACATTTTTACACTTTAACCAAGCGAGTGCTTATTACGGACGTTTTTTAAATCCACAAACTTACTTACGTATGAGTATAAAAACAAAGGCTAAACGCTTTGCTACTGTAAAAGAACGAAATGCAGATGGTATTGGTGCCGACTTAGCTATTTATCATTTTATAAATAGTGGTCAAACAATGGTAATGGCGTCATTAAGTGCTGATAAGGAAGATGCAAACGACAACCAATACGATTTTAGTGGTTATAGTGTTAATACCAAAATAACGCATAAATTTACTGCGTTTAATATGGTAAATCAAGTTGGGGCGGGTTGGCGCTATCAAAATAAAAATTATGAAGAACAAATTAGTGATGATTTTTTTGAAGATGTTTCGTCACGAGATGAGCATCGAAATGTAGTAAATACGTTTTACAATGTAGATATATTTGAACATGTTACCTTAATGACTGAAGCTGAATATGGTGACTATCAATCAAAGCTAAGTAGTAACACGTACACTCAGTCTGTATTTTCGGTTTCTATTAAAGTGCATTTTTAGGAGGATATATTGCACCATAACCAAAAGTAGTGTCTTTACCAGGCTCACCTAAGTCATGAGCAAGAGAGGTCAACTCATCAAGCGCTTTTGATTTATTATTATTGTGTTTTACTAATAAACAGCTCAATGCAGCACTTACATGTGGTGCTGCAACAGATGTACCAGACTCCCTACCAAACTTTCCATTCCCCAAAGCTGTTAGTACATTTACCCCTAAGGCTGCAAAATCTATATAGGTCCCTTTATTTGACCATCTGTAAATTTCATTTTTTTCGTTAATAGCACTTACTGCAATAACACTGTCATAAGCCCCTGGATAAAGCGGTTGCGAAGCCGGGCCTTGATTGCCCGCAGCGGCTACAATTAATACGTTTTCATTAATGGAGGCTTCAATACTTGCCTTTAAAATTGCGTTATTTGGTCCTGTAAGGCTCATATTTATAACGGGTACTTTATTGCTTACTAACCAATTAAGCGCTTCAACAATAGCAAATAATGTAGCACCTTGAGCATATTCTGATTGGCGATAAAATACTTCTGCGCTATATAGTTGTGCATTACCAAGTAATGGCGTGAGTTGTTTGTTTTTTCCGATCAATAAACCAGCAATAGCTGTGCCATGTAAATTTGGAGAGCTAAGTCCTTGGGGTAAAAAGCTGCTGGTTTTTATATTTGCGTTTGCAAACGCGCTGTGTTTTTGATTAACAGCACTGTCAATTATTCCTATTTTTGTAGGATCCATACAGTAAGATGAGGGCATACTTAGTTTATGGTTAGTTGATTGGTTTGTATTTGTTTGAGCTTGATAAATATGGTTTCTATCAAGTAATGCTGAGCTGTCTAAATTAAGAGTTTTTAAAAGCTCTGTTTTAGAGTCAATGTTTTGCGGCACATTAAAGCGGACTAAGCTCATATTGAGCGCACTGTAATTTTTTACAGACACAATTGAGATGTTTCTATTTTTGAGTATATTTAGCTGCTCAAGATTGACCATAAGTAACCATTGACGTTCTATCGCTCTAAAACCATCTTCAACGACGACCTCTACAAATACCGTATTTTGAGTATTCATATTTATGTTGAGCACATTAGGCAAGTTGCTAATTGGTTCGCTTATTTGTGCTTTTAATTCATCAATAGATATTTGGGGTATAGGCACGGGTAACGGCAAACGCTGAGCTCGTTCTAGAGCTGACTCAATTCGTTGTTCAATCGGATTTAATTGTTGCAGAACTTGGTCAACTTGCAAAATGCTTGCAAAGCTAGACATTGAAAAAGTGCAAAGTGACACGGTAATTAGATGTTTAACGTTGATACCTTTAACATTGATATTCTTAATATTCATACTGAGTTGTCTCTTATAAATTACACTGTTAGATGTATAACGTTTAACAAATAAAATAATTTCATTTAATTGGGAATAAATGTTTTTTTGAATCGTCTTCTTTATAAAAGGGGTAAATCAATGAACGAAACATTAAAAAACTTATTACCTATGCTTAGGCGTTTTGCCTACTCACTAACAGGTAGTAAAGCAGATGCAGACGATGTAGTGCAAATAACAATTGAAAAACTATTAGTAAAAGGTATTCCAGATGATGTTGAGCCCGCAAAATGGGCTTTTAAAATTTGCCGTAATGTATGGATAGATGAGTATCGCTCACGCAAAGTTAGACAAAACACAGCGCAAGCAGATATTTTACCAGAGCTAATAACAAATGATGAACATAACGTATTAGAAATGATGCAAATGATGCAAAAAGTAAATGTAGCTTTAGGCCAATTACCAGATGAACAACGAGCGATTGTATCTCTGGTGGCTTTACAGGGCATGGCTTACAAAGAGGTGGCACATACATTAGATATACCTATAGGTAGCGTAATGAGTAAGTTATCACGAGCACGCAGTACACTTTATAATTTAATTAAACCTGACTTTAATAAGGAGCAAGTATGAGCATTAACGATGAAACACTTAGCGCCTTTTTGGACTCAGAACTAAACGATGATGATATGGAGCAAGTGCGAACAGCGCTTGAAACCGACGACGAATTAGTAATGCGATTAGCCGAACTTAGTGAGGTGGATGCGTTAGTAAAAGAGAATTCAACGAGTATTGATTCAACCCCAATGAGTGATGCACTTGCAAGAACTGCTGCCAAACTAAATGCAGAGAATAATGTTGTACAGTTTTCTCTTTGGCAACAGCTTAAGCAATCGGCTAATAAAAGCTTAGCCGTAGCGGCAAGTATTGCAGTGGTATTTGGTATTGCAATGACCAGTTATTTACAACCAAGTAGCGTGCAAAATATAGCTGGCAATACTATTACAACAGCACTTAATACACAGCTAAGTGGTGATACGTTTGAGCAGAGTGATGGTTCACTATTTAATGCACAGCTTAGCTTTAAAAGTCAGCAAGGTGAGCTTTGTAGGCAGTATGCAATAAGCTTAGAAAATACAACACAAATAAGCATTGCCTGTAAAACCCAAAACGGTTGGCAAATCAAAGCGAAAACCGCTAAACAGCAAGCTGTTAACAACGCGCAATATCAAACAGCATCAAGCAAAAGTGCTTTAGATACTGTTATTGATGACATGATCAGTGGCGCTCCACTAGATAGAGCGCAAGAGCAGCAAGCAATTAGCGCAAAATGGCAGTTAAACAAATAATAGTGTGTATAAAACGAGGTGAATTATGAAAACGTCTATTTTAATAATTAGTATTCTATTAATGGCAGGTTGTGCATCTAAACCTGATTACCGTGCCGCGAATAATGGCTCGCAAGGTTACAGTGAACAAAAAATTAGCGACGACCAATACCGAGTAGAGTTTAAAAGTGTGTCAAACAACGTAGCCGATGCCGGTGACTATGCATTATTACGTGCGGCTGAGCTTACCCAAGCGCAAGGCTACGACTGGTTTGTTGTAACTAATAAAGAAACCTTTGTTGAGTCTAAATCGCAAGCCCCCGCGTCATCTATTAGTGTATCACAAAGCCAGCAATATGAGCGAAACTGCGGTTTATTAACCTGCGAAACACGCGTCCGCCCATCAAGTAGCGTAGGCGTGCAGGTGAGCAACAATGATAAACGCAAAGAAGTGTACACCCTGATTGACATTAAAATGGGTAAAGGAATAAAACCTAGCGACAACAGTTTTAGCGCCCAAGACTTAATTGAAAACTTAAGCAAAAAGGCACAAAAGTAAGCGTTTGGTAAAAGCATTTAGCTTGTTTTAGCTAAGTTCTTTTTTTGTGGTAAAAATCCAGTTACAAGCATTGTGCCTACAATTACAAATAATGCGCCTAGTAATGTATTGGACCCTATTTTCTCATCTAAAATTAAATGCCCCCAAAATATACCAAATAACGGAATTAAAAAGGTAACAGTGAGTGCCGAAGTTGGGCCTATATCGTCGATTAATTTAAAAAATAAAATATAAGCAAGGGCGGTACACACTACTCCTAATACGAGTACACCTAGCATAACGTTGGTGCTTGGTATTTCTCGTATTGGCATAAATAAGATAAGCGGCAATACCATAAAGCTTGAAGCCCACATTGAGCCATGGGCATTATCGAATGGGGCCAGTTTAGGCGCATTTTTAGTGTAATGCGATGCAATGGCATAGCAAAGTGATGCGCTTAATGCTGCTATTATAGCTATGATGGATTGGCTAGTTAATACAAAATTATTTTGCCCAACAAGTATTGCAACGCCTATTAAGCCAAGTAGTAAACCAAGCACCATACTTTTATTGGGCTTTGTTTTCGTCCATAAAATTCCAACGACAACACCCCATATTGGTGTTGTAGAATTTAAAATTGAGAGTGTGGATGCACTAATAGTTTGGGCTGCGTAAGCAAAAAATAAAAACGGCAAAGCAGAATTAAACGCGCCTATAATAAAAAAGTGTTTTTTATGTTGGGTAAACGCTAAGCGGCGTTTTAAATACAAAGCAACAATAAATAAAGTAACTGCAGCAAAGCCGACTCTAAGCTCAATTAATACCGCAGGCCCCAAATAGCGGCCAGAAAAAATAATCGCAGTAAGCTTGCTAAGGTCATAATAGTATTTTAATTATGCTGATTGGTTTTTAGAATAACAGGGTTTATAAAAAGTGTAAGCCATATTCGGAACTGGCATATAAAAATAATAAATTAAGGATAAGAATGAAAAAGTTCTCAGTAGCTTCTATGGTATTTATCACTTTGTTGTGGGGATGTAATTCAAGCCCAATCAACCTTTACAGTGATACAACTATGAAAAAGAATGAATACAATGGTATTAAAGCGTATCGAAAAGGGCAGTTTGAGGTCGCTTTCAATTATTTAAAAGAGCCTGCTAGACTATAAAAGCGCACAATACACGTTGGCGTTTATGTTTTTGAAAGGCCAGTATTTAACTCAGTCAACAAAACTCGGCATGGGCTGGTTAGGGGTTGCAGCTGAGGCTGGGATTGATGAGTGGTCGTCGCAGTGTAGTGCTTTTTATAATGCAGCTTCAGTAGTGCAACAGCAACAATTTGATGAAATAGTTGCCTTATACAAACAGCAATATGGTTTAAAATCACAAAATGTAAGTTGTCAAAAATCAGTAAGCGCTAAACATCGCTTTAACGAAGTGAAAGTTGATTGTGAGAAATACGAAGGCGTTGTAATAACTTCCCCAATTGAGCTGGTTGAGTAAAACTAACTTTCAGTTTGATTCTTTTCAAAGTCATTTTTAACTATTTCAAGTGCTTTAAGTACTTCCTCTGGAGCAACATCGTGTTGCTCTAGTATCATAATTAAATCTACTGCAAGTTTGATATGTTTTGGTGCTTGATCAAGTGGATTTGTCATGTAATTCTTTCTTTTTTGATATTTGGCTGATGGCAACATTTATAGCTGTTTGTACGCGTTCTTCCATGTGTATACGTTCTGTTTGTGGTAAATAAAATGCCATATCTACATCGTAACGAATGTAGCGAGGTGGAAGTTGATTTAACACAGTACAGCAAAAGTCTGCCATTACATCTTCGTTGTATTGTTCATTAAGTTTACGTTTAATAATTTCTTCTAGAACAATCTTTTCGTAATAGTTGTGTATGTCTTCATGTAGTCGCATATTCCACCGCTTTAAAAATAATCCGTTTTACTGAGTCTATACTAAGGCTTGTTATAAATCGATAGCGGCTTTAAATAGTTGTTTATGAACATTAATTAGTTTGGTTAAATTGCACTGATAACCGCCACCTAAAGCGCACATTAGTGGGATTTGATGTTGCTTACAAAAGTTGAGAACAAACAAGTCGCGTTTATATACGCCATTGAGCGATACATTAAGCAAGCCTAACTCGTCTTTAGTGTAAATATCAGCGCCTGCATTATACAAAATAATGTCAGGGTTATGAATGCGCACGCAAAAACCGAGTGCTTGCCTTAATGTAGCAAGGTACTCAGCGTCGGTTGTTTTAGCGGGCAATGCAAAATCGTAGGTGGATTGCTGCTTATTACGAGGGAAGTTTTGATCACAATGAATTGAGCAGGTAATAATTTGGTCATGGTTTTTAGTGATTTGTGCTGTGCCATCGCCTTGGTGTACGTCGCAATCAAAAATTAAAACAGTGTCGGCTTGCTCTGTATTTATTAAATGTGCTGCTGCAATAGCTAAATCATTAAAAATACAAAAGCCACTGCCAAAATCGCTATGAGAATGATGATAACCACCGCTTAAATTGAAGGTTAGATCGTGACTAAAAGCCGCTTCAGCAGCTTGAATACTCCCGCCAATTGATAAAAGAGTACGCTCTACAAGTTGTTGCGAATAGGGAAATCCCATCTTTTTAATCGCTTTATCACCTAGAGTCCCATTTAAAAAGTCATTTATATAACGCTGGTTATGACATAGCGCAAGTTGAGATGCGGTTGCTTTTTTAGGTTCTTGAAAGGCACTTGCCAAAACACCGAGGCTTTTTATTTCGGTTTTAAGTAACTGATACTTTTGAATAGGGAATCGATGGCGCTCTGGTAGAGTAAGATCTGAATACAATGGATGATAATAAAGCTGCATAGTAAAGTGCGCCTTAACGCAGCTGCTGTTTTTCTACTTGTTGTATTTTATCCTCAGTGGCAGAAATTGCTTTTCTGCAGCGACCTAATCGAGCGTGTGTGCTTAATATTTCAAGGTTAAGCTTTTGTGCTTTAGCTGGCGAGGCTTTATCCATTTGCATTTTACGCTCTTCAATCATGAGCACTAAACGGCGTTCAAACTCATGGTTTTGCTTTAATTCGTCGTAAAGCTCATGGGATGATTGCATGATTTTTTGTACTGCTTGCTTATAAACGGTTTGCTTAGGGCGAGGTTTATAGTGACTTTTGTTTTCTTTAACCCAAATAGGCGTTGATTTAATAACGTTAAATACGGCTTGTACCTGAGTACTTATACGTTCTAATGCATAGGTATAAGCATGACGATGCTCGCTTGGTGGTAACCTTGATACTTCGTCTTCTATTTCTATTACGTAATCGGCTAGGTTCATACTCTTTGTGCTAAAAACTGCACGGTCAAACAAGCTAGGCTGTGCTTGCATATAGCGATTTTTAGAAAAAAGTTTAGCTTTATCAAATTGCTCGGCTTGTTGTTTTAGTGTTGCAACTTGTTGGCGTAGTTTATCTAAAGCTGTAGGGTGCATATTAAAAGTAAGCCTCATAAATTAGCTTTAATGCTAAAAGTATAACCATAGTATTAAATACAGGGCGAATAAATTTACTGCCAAACCGTATCGCAGAATGGGCGCCAATCCATGCACCAAGCATAATAAAAAAGCCCATGGTAATGCCAAGTAAAAAGTTTACATGCCCAAGCGCTACAAAGGTTATGAGCGATATAAAGTTAGAGACAAAGTTCATTGAACGCGCTAAACCACAGTTCAAAAGTAGATTCATTTTATAAATCATGCCATTTGATGCGGTCCAAAAGGTACCTGTGCCAGGACCCGCTAAACCGTCAAAAAAGCCTAATACTAAACCTTGTAACCACTGTTTAATTTTCATAATCTTAGTGAGCTTAGGCAGTTTGTCGCCTTGAGTTGTGCTCAAGTTGCCAAACAAGCTGTAGCATGCGACTAAAATGATGATAATAGGCAGTAGTTTATTTAAAAAATTGAGACTTAGGTGATCAACGACAACAGTACCAATTAACGCCCCTATTGCTGTGGCAATAATGGATGCGACCCAAAATTTTGGGCTAAATAAGTTTTTTTTATAATATGTATAACTTGCTGTTAAGGAGCCAAAACTTGCTGCTAGTTTATTTGTTCCTAATGTTAAATGTGGAGGTAAGCCAGCAGTTAATAAAGCAGGCACAGTTAACATACCACCGCCACCAGCGATAGCGTCTATAAAACCTGCGGCAAGTGCAACAGCACATAAAACAGCCCAGGTTGTTGGATCGAGTGCGAGTTCAAACATTAATAATCTATTTGTCTTTTAAAAGGTGGTAGGGTGTCGAGCATGGCTTTACCGTATCGCTTAGTAATTAAGCGTCTATCGAGAATAGTAATACAGCCTTCATCACTCTCTTTTCGCAGCAGTCTACCACAGCTTTGTACCAATTTCTTTGCGGCGTCGGGCACTGTAATTGTTAAAAATGGATTACCGCCTTTGCTTTGCACAAATTCTGCTTGCGCTTCTTCTATAGGTGAAGTAGGAACCGCAAAGGGGATTTTAGTAATAATTAGGTTCTCTAAATATTTACCAGGTAAATCAAGACCTTCTGAAAGGCTTTGTGTTCCGAATAAAATACTACCTTTGCCTTCGTCTACATTTTTAGTGTGTAATTTGAGCAAAGCCTCTCGCGACATCTCACCTTGTACTAATAAGTTAAAACCTTTTGTTCTAAGAAACTTTGTTACATGGTCCATTTGCCAATAAGAAGCGAACAATACAAGGTTCGCTTTTTTATCATTTAGGTACTCTGGTAATGTTTTAGCTAAGTGGTCGCTAAATTCTTTGTCGGTTGGTTCTATTTTAGATACAGGAATGCGTAAAGTAGCTTGTTTTGGATAATCAAAAGGAGAAGGCACTTTAATAAATTTAACCCCTTCCTCTTTGGCAAGTCCTGTTTCGTAAGCAAAGTGATCAAACGAGCCTAGTGCACTTAACGTAGCTGAGCATAAAACAGCGCCTGCGCATTCTCTCCACAACTTATCTTTCAGGTAGTAACCTACTTCGATAGGACAGTCGCTTAATAAGTGATCGTGGTGGCTTTTATATTCAAGACGTTTTATCCACCTTGCATGAGGAGCACCTTCACCTTTTTTAGCGTAACTAAACCACAGTTTATTTAATTGCTCTAATCGGTTTATATATTGTCCGCTTTCGCCTAGTATTGGGTCGGCAACGTAAGGTTTTATGTCGCCATCACTTACATCTTGGGTAAGGGTGTCGTGCATTTTGTTTAAACAACGAAGTGCGTCTTGCGTGGCTTCGCTTATGTCTTTAGCTTTACTGTGCAGCGATTCTGGAATTTCACCGTGCTCAAAGCGATAAGTATCATCTTTTGAATATTCAAAATCGGCATTATCGAGAATATCGCGAACTACTTTTAAATCTTTATTTGCATCGTTAATACTGTCGCAAAGTTTAAAGTTTTGTCCAATAGCCCTTTGACCCACTAAAATTTTAGCCATTTTCCCGCTAAACTTAGTGAGCTTATCAAGCCATTCTATCGTGCCTTTAATTGTTGCTGCGGCAGAAGAAAAATCTCGCGTTATATGCGCTAAATGGTGCGCTTCATCAATCACGTAAATAGTGTTGTCGGGTTCGGGTAAAATTTTACCGCCGCCTAAGTCTAAATCGGCAAGTAATAAAGAGTGATTAATTACCAGCACATCCATTTGCATTAATTGATTACGAGCAAGCTGAAACGGGCACGTTTGATGTGCTTTCATTTGGCGCTGGCACGAATGTTTGTCGCACGCTATTAAGTTCCACACTTTGTCTGGTACGGTATCAGCCCAGCTGTCTCTATCACCTTGCCATTTTTTATTTACATACGCGTTGTATAACTCATTTAAACATTTGGTTTCCATTGGGCTTAATGGTGAGGTAAGCGTGGGCATAAAATCCATTTGTGTTTGGCTATCGCCATTTACAGCATTGTGTAGTTTGTGGGCACAAATATAACGATGGCGACCTTTTACTAAGTCAAATTTAAAGTCGAGTCCGGAATGCTTTTTAAAAAATGGAAGCTCTTTTGCTATTAATTGTTCTTGAAGCGCAACGGTTGCTGTAGAAATAACCAACTTCTTTTTTTGAGCTAAGGCAAGAGGCAATGCGCCTAAACAATAAGCTAGAGACTTACCAGTACCGGTGCCAGCTTCGATAACACATATGCGTTGTTTTTTGTGATATTCGCCTGCAAGGGTTTTTGCTATTTCGGCAACAAGGTAGTTTTGACTGCTGCGAGGGCGATAATCATTTAGGTTACTAGCCACATGCTGGTGTACTTGCCTAATTGTTTTTTTTAGTGAGTCAGAAAGCATGGGATGATTTACCTAAAGTATGTATATAATTACAGTGTATATATTAAGTGGGATCGTACATTGACACAAGCAATCTATCAGGGCTTTATTTTATCAAGGCAACAATACTCATCTAAGAGTAGGCGAGGGATCACGCTTTGCTATTGGCTTGTATCAGAGCATGGACCTATTAAAGTGCTTGTTGAAAACCAACAAGCTGTGTTTTTTATCCCACAAGATAAACATAATTTTGCACAAAGCATACTAAATAAAGAAAATATAAGTGTTAACTTTAAAATGGTAGAAATGCGCCATTTTAGTGGAGTTGCATGCATAGGTTGCTATTTTAATGACACAGGTACCCTTTATAAGGCGCGCATGTTACTTCAAGAGCGCATAAATATATACGAAGCTGACATACGTCACAGTGACCGGTTTTTAATGGAGCGTTTTATAAAAGGTGGGGTGTGGGTTACTGGAGACGTATCTCAAAAAAATGGTTTTATTTTAATTGATGATGCAAAGTTAAAAGCAAACCCTGAATATACCCCAAAGCTAAAATCGCTTTCACTAGATATAGAGTGCAACGCAGAAGGCGTATTATTTTCGGTTGGACTTGTAGGAAATGGTCTTGATACGGTGTTAATGATTGGTGAGCTACAAGAGCATAATCAATCATTTAATATTGATTGGTGCTTTGACGAAATAAGCTTATTACAAAAATTACAGCAATATATAAATAATAATGACCCAGATGTTATTGTTGGGTGGAATGTTATTGAATTTGATTTTTCTGTTCTTAATTCAAGGGCAGAGGCGCTTGGATTAACGCTTGATTTTGGTAGAGATCAGCAACCGTTAAACATAAAAACAGGACATTACACTCGCCTTACCTTACCAGGTCGAAGTGTTATTGATGGTATTGATACCTTAAAGAATGCCACTTATCACTTTGATAATTACTCGCTTGCCAATATTTCACATAAGGTTTTAGGTGAGTCTAAATTAATTCAAGCGAATAACCGTTTGAGTGAAATTATCCGCCAATTTAATGAAGATAAATTAAGTTTAGCTGCTTATAATCGGCAAGATTGCATACTCGTTAATAGAATTTTTACAGAGTTAAAGCTCTTTGAATTTGCAATAGTCAGAACCCAACTAACAGGGCTTGAGCTTGAACGAATGGGTGGTTCGGTTGCCGCATTTACTAATTTATATTTACCTTTATTACATCGCAGTGGTTATATTGCGCCTAATTTAGGGGACCATGGTTTATCTTTTGAAAGCCCTGGCGGTTATGTAATGGAGTCGACACCTGGGCTTTATAAAAATATACTCGTTTTAGATTTTAAAAGCCTATATCCCTCAATCATGCGAACTTTTTGTATTGACCCTCTCGGGTTAATTAAAGGGTTAGGCTCACCAGAGCACGCTATTAGAGGGTTTAATGAAGCGGTTTTCTCACGAAATGAACATCATTTACCTTTATTAATTGAACATTTAACTCATACCCGTCAAAAAGCAAAAGACACTAATCAGCCAATGCTATCGCAAGCTATAAAAATAATAATGAACAGCTTATACGGCGTACTTGGTTCTAAAGGTTGCCGATTTTACGACCCACGGCTTTCTAGCTCAATAACATTACGGGGGCATGAAATTATGCAAACAACCCGTAAATGGATCGAAAGCCTTGGTTATGAAGTTATTTATGGTGATACAGATTCAACATTTGTAAAAGTAAGTGATGATTACTCAACACAAAAATGCAGTGAAGTTGGGGCAATGCTAGCGAGTGAGATTAATACACGTTGGCTAGAATATATTAAAAAAGAATTTAATTTGCCAAGCTATTTAGAAATTGAGTTTGAAACTCACTATAGTCCATTTTTTATGCCTACTATAAGAGGAAAAAAATTAGGTTCTAAAAAACGCTATGTAGGGCAAATAATAGATAATAAGCAACCTAAACTTATATTTAAAGGCATGGAAACAGTAAGAAGTGATTGGACCGAGTTTGCTCAAGAGTTTCAGAAAGAGCTATTTGGTGCTTTATTTAAAGATAACTTCAAAGCAAGTGATATAGCGCCCATTATAAAAGACTATACTGAACGACTGTATGCAGGAGAGTTTGATCACAAATTAATTTATAGAAAACGGTTAGGGCAGCATTTACATGAATATTTAAAAAATATTCCGCCACATGTACAAGCTATAAAAAAACAACAAGCTAAAAATGCTGACTTTGAAGTTACACGCGGTCAAATTGTTGAATATATTTATACGAAAGAAGGACCACAAATACCAAAAGATAAAAACAGTCTAAATTACCCTCTTTATATACAAAAACAGCTAGAACCCATCGCGCAAATGATTTTAGACTCATTAGAATCAGCCTCAGTAGAACTCCAAGGTGAGCAGCTTAGTTTTTTATAAGTTGGCTCCGCTATTACATAAAGTACTTATTTTAAAAAACAATAAACCCCAAAAATAAGCATAAACCTAATATTGTAAACAATTAATTTTTGTTATTAAAAAGTAACGGGTTGGAGTCGGTTTGTTTTTTAATGAATAAAAATTTAATCTGGTTGAATTAAAATTCTTTTATGGGTGCCATTAATCAATAATTCATATGTAATATTGAGATTTTTAACAATAATTTAGATTTTTCATAATAATTTAGATTAAAAACTCTATTATTTTTTAGTTTAATGATAAATAAAAAATTCAATTTAAATCAATAGCTTATTGTTTTAAGTTGTTCCTAACTCATTGATCTTAGAATGCGGGTCTTACTTACATATGTAAATTTACATGTAAAAAGTTAATTCGGTGTTGACCTTTTTGGTATTAAAGCATTACTATTCATCACACAGTCGTTGCGTTTCATCCCATAATGGGGTCGTAAAACGATTGATAAATAATAATTAACAAATAATAACAAAGTATTCTAGGGAGAATCGGATGTTAAATAATAAAGTTTCAAAGGCAGTTCGCTTAGCGATCGCTTTCGGTGCAGTGTCTACTGCTGCTTTTTCGGCAAGTTCATTCGCAGCTGAGAAAAGTGAAAACAGATTTGAACGTGTTGAAGTAACTGGTTCTCGTATTAAGCAAGTTGACCTTGAAAATAGTTCACCAGTAACTGTTATTACAGCTGCAGACATTAACCTATCAGGTGAGCCATCTGTAGGTGACGTATTAAACAACTTATCTTCAAACTCTTTCGGTTCTTGGACTGGTGTTTCGGGTTATGGTGCCGGTTCTTCTGCAACTTCAAGCGTTAACTTACGTGGCTTAGGTTCAGATGCTACTTTAGTATTGTTAGATGGTCGTCGTATGCCTGGTACAAGTACTTCTTCAGGTGCTTCTGCTGATACATCTCTTATTCCAATGTCTATCGTTGAACGTATTGAGATTTTACGTGATGGTGCATCTGCAGTATATGGTTCTGCTGCTGTTGCAGGTGTAATTAACATCATTACGAAAAAAGATTTTGATGGTTTAAATCTTAAATATGAGTTTAATAAACCAAGTGTAGAAGGTGGAAATAATAGTAAGTTCTCAGTAACGTCTGGTTTTACTGCAGAGAAAGGTAATATTATTTTTACTTTTGAACATTCGGAAAGTGATGCTATTTACGATAGAGATATTTGGGCACTAGATGATGAAACTTACGGTGCATATAGCACGTATAGCCCTGTATCTAACTACTTAGATAGCACAGGTTATCACTCAAACTCTGAGCTTTGTGACGCTGAACCAAATACCGTGAATGGCATTGATGCAGACGGTAATGGTCGTTGTACTTATAGCTATGGCGAAGTTACTAAATTTTACCCTGATACAAACAAAAACTCATTCTTAACTAACTTCACATATGAACTAGCAGATAACATTCGTTTTGTTGGTCGTGCGATGGCTAGCTTTAATGAAACCGATGCGCGTTATGCGGGTACTCCTGTATCTACAACACCAATTTACATGGGTGAAGATAATCAGTACAACCCATCAGACGAAGATGTACGTATATATACTCGTGCAGTACCAATTGGTAATCGTGATACAACGACTGAAGTAACAACTACTGATATTTTAGTTGGTCTTGAAGGTTATACAGATGTTGGTAATGGTATTGATTGGGAAGTTAATTTCCAAAATAGTGTTTCTAAAACAAATTCATTTGGTAAAAATCTAGTAAATGATGTTGCTTTCCAAGCAGCTATTGATACTGGAGAGTACGACGTATTTAATGTTTCAGGCATGACTTATGATGACTGGAGTACAAGTATGAGTGAGCTTTATCAACAAGCAAATCATACTGGTACTTATGAAGGTCGTTATGAAAGTAAACAGGTTGATGGCTTAGTTTCAACTACATTACTAGACGACGGTGAATTTATGATTGCCGGTGTAGTTGGTGGTGAATTTGAGCAAATCGATTTTTCTCAGATTAGTGACCCAGAATCTGCAAATGGTTTTATCTCAGGTGGTTCAGGCGGTGATGATGTTTACGCTAATCGCGACCGTACTGCTGCTTATGTAGAAGTACAAGCTTCGTTCCCATTTGATATTGATTTAACCGTTGCTGGTCGTTACGAAAAATATGAGCAAAGTGGTACTACAAACCTTGGTGAAAAAAGTACAACATTTGATAAGTTTGTACCAAAAATTGGTTTAACTTGGCGTCCAATGGATACGTTATTACTACGTGGTTCTTGGGGTGAGTCATTCCGTGCTCCAAATATGGGCGAGATGTTCCAATCTTATGCATTAAGCTTCCCAACTATACGTGATACTGCATGGTGTTCAGCTAACCCAAGTCAAGAGCTTGACGGTTACTGTAGTGATGCTGGTGAACAAGTTGCAACATGGTTTGGTGGTAATACTGAGTTAACAGCAGAAACAGGCGATTCTACAACAGTAGGTTTTGTTTGGGATGCAGTTGAAAACCTTTCTCTTGAAATGACTTATTACTCAATTAATTATGATGACAAGATTGATAGTGTAGATAACTCTGAACTTCTTCGTCTAGAAATAGAACAAGGTGGTTTAAACTCACTACCAAGTGTAATTGACCGTAACAGTGTTACTGATAAAGTTGACTTTATGTACACTGGTTACATTAACAAAAGTTCACTTTCTACAGATGGTATAGATTTAACTGCTAGATATCGTTTTGATACATCTTTTGGTAACTTCTCAAGTACATTAAATGTATCAAGAGTACTATCGTTTGAAGAAGTAGCTGACTCAGAATCAGAACCATTTGATTATGCTGGATTACAAGATTATCCAGAGTGGAAAGCTGACTTAGCGGTTAACTACGCTTACGAAGACTTCTCTGCTTCATGGACTATGTTTTATGTTGGTACACAAGAATCAGGTAATGAAGAGTACGAAGTTGACTACCTAGCTAATGTTCCTAGCTACTTCAAACACAATGTTCAAGTAACTTATGTTGCACCTACAAATACTAAAATTGCATTAGGTGTTAATAACTTATTTGATAAAGTTGCACCAAGCTATTATGACGGATTCCGTGATTACCGTGATTCTAACTGGTCACTATATGATCAAACAGGTCGTTCACTATACTTACGTTTAGAACAAACATTCTAAGCAAAGTACTGTGTAATTTAGTTGTAAATATTAAACCCTGCTATTTTTAGCAGGGTTTTTTTATTTAATAAACACCTAATAAATCATCAGCATATATTTGCTGTTATGAAGTATTTAAATTAATTGGAAAATATTATGTCAACAATATTTAAATTAATCGTAATTTCCTTTTTGTGCATTATTTCTTTTGAAACTAGTGCGCAGAATGCACAAGCAACAATTGAGGACTTTTTCAAAAACCCTAAATTCTCTAACCTTCAACTCTCTCCTAATGGAAAGTACTTGGCAGTTTTGTCTCCAATTAATGAACGTAAAAATATAGTTATACTTGAAACTGACGGGCTAAAAAATGCAAAGCCTATAACAAAGTTTGATGATCAAGATATTAATAGCTTTTCGTGGGCTAATGACGACGAAATTGTTTTTACACTTGATAGCGATGGAAATGAAGCTTTTAGTCTTTATAAAATAAATGTAAATGCTAAAAGGGCAAGAGTTATAGAGTTAGTGGGTTCTAAAGTTGGGTCATCAGGTATTCGTTCAGCAAGTATTGTACATATGCTACCTAATGATCCAGAGCATATCATTATCCAATATAATGGCAGAAACATTAAAGCTCCTGATCTTTATAAATTACCGTTAAATAGTAAGTGGGATCGAAAACGAGAAAGAAATTTCAAGATGGATATTCTTGCTAAAAACCCAGGTGATTTTCAAGGTTGGCTTTTAGATCATGATGGCGAAGTAAGAATAGCCGTTTCTATTAATGCTTTAAAAGGAAAACTTCATTATAAAAATAAAGGAGAAAAAGAATTTCGTGTACTACGTGAATACGATCTTGATGAAGAAAGTATTTCACCTTTAGCTTTTGACTTTGATAACAAAACATTATTTGTAGCGTCAAATATAGATAGAGATACTTTAGCAATTTATCATTTTTACCCAGATAAAAATGAATTAGGCGAATTGATATTTGGCATGCCAGAAGTAGATGTTTCTAATTTAATGTTATCGACTAAGCGTAAAAAATTAATAGGGGTTAGTTACTTAGATGAATACCGTGAAGTAGTTTATTTTGATAAAGAAACTGCAGAGATGATGGCATCATTAGAGAGTGCCTTCAAAAATAAAGTGGTTAGTGTGGTAAGCCGATCAGAAGATGAAGTGCTTAATATTGTATATGTTGGCAGTGACACTGACCCTGGGCATTATTACTTATTTGATAAGGTAAAAAATACATTAAAGTCTTTAGTTTCACCAATGGATTGGCTTGATAAGAGTCAACTATCTCCAATGAAACCAATTAGGTTTACTAGTCGCGATGGTTTGACACTTCGTGGTTATTTAACAATTCCAAAAGGTAGTAAGGGTAAAAAGTTACCTTTAATAGTTAATCCTCATGGAGGACCTTATGGTATTCGAGACACTTGGGGCTATAACCCTGAAACACAGTTTTTTGCTAGCCGTGGTTATGCAACTGTACAGGTAAACTTTCGGGGGTCTGGTGGATATGGTCGAAAATTTCAGCAAGCAGGATATGGTGGTAAGTGGGGCGCTGAAATGCAAAACGATTTAACCGATACTGTTAAGTATTTAGTAAGTGAAGGTATTGCAGACCCTAAAAAAGTATGTATTTATGGATCAAGCTACGGTGGTTATGCAACGATGGCTGGTCTTACTTTTACACCTGAACTTTACAAGTGTGGTATTAATTATGTTGGTATTACGGATGTTAGCTTGTTATTTGATTCTCTCCCAAAACATTGGGAACCACAAAGAGAGACATTGAAAAAGCAGATTGGCGATCCTAATGATAAAGCGCTAATGAAAAAAATGTCACCGCTTTATCATGTAGATAAAATAGTAGCTCCTTTGATGATAGTTCAGGGTGCTAAAGATCCACGAGTTGTAAAAAAGCATGCAATAAATTTAAGAGACGCATTAGAAGAACGTGGTATCACACTATCTGATGATGAGTGGATTATGAAAGAGAATGAAGGACACGGATTTCAAAAAGAAGAGAATAAGATAGAACTGTATACTAAAATAGAAAGGTTTCTAGCCAAGCACCTCCAATAGCTTATTTATTGTATTGTAAATATATCTATATATTTTAAGCCGTTCAGCCCTCCTGTTCGGCTTTTTGTCACAAAAAATATTTTTTGTTACTTGGAAGTCAATATAAAAGTAAAAAATATTTTTTTAAATAACGTTTGTTAAATTACCATTTAATTCATTTTAATCAATAGCTTGAATTTAAACTGAATTATTTTACCAGCCATTGCATTGTTAATTTAGTAAATAAAAACACCTTCAAGTTAATGATATGTTGACCTTTGTGCTACTTAGTGACTAAAATAATTTACGATTAATACATAAAACGCCTTTGCACGGTTTGTATTAGTTAAATAATTATAATTAAGAACTATATATCTCAAGGGAAAATCGAATGATAAATAATAAAGTTTCGAAGGCAGTTCGCTTAGCGATCGCTTTTGGCGCAGTATCAACAGCTGCATTTTCTTCAAGTTCAATTGCTGCAGAAGACGGTCTTGAAAAAGTAGAAAGAATTCAGGTTACAGGTTCTCGTATTAAAAGAACCGACCTAGAAACATCTAGCCCAGTAACAGTAATGACTGCAGAAGAAATTAAATTAAGTGGTTTTACACGTGTTGAAGATGTACTAAACCAACTTCCACAAATTGAAGCTGCACAAAGCTCTTTCTTAGCAAATGGCGCAACAGGTACTGCAACTGTTGATTTACGCGGTTTAGGCTCAAACAGAACTTTAGTATTAATAAACGGTCGTAGAATGCAAGCGGGTAGTATTACTTCGCAAGTTGCAGATATTAACCAAATTCCAGCATCTCTAATTAAGCGTGTAGATGTATTAACTGGTGGTGCAGCAGCTGTTTACGGTGCTGATGCCGTAGCTGGTGTAGTTAACTTTGTTATGGATGATGAGTTTGATGGTATTTCATTAAATGTGGGTAGCTCAGGCTATCAACACAACAATGATAATAAATATATTCAAGGGCTAATGGATGATAGAGGCTACGACTACGATACTGGTAACACTGGTATTGATGGTAAAGCTTATAGCATCGACTTTACTATTGGTGGTGGGTTTGATGGCGGAAAAGGCCATGCGGTAGGTTATGTTACTTACAACCGTCAAAATGAATTAGTGCAAGGTACTCGTGACTATTCATCATGTGCCTTAGCTGATGATGGCGAATCATGTGGTGGCTCTTCTACATCACCAAATCCTCATTTTGATATTTACCCAGTTGTAGATGGCGTAGTTGACTACGATCAAAGGTTCTTTGGTAACTTAAATCCAAATGGTCAGGGCTTTCTTGAGGATGATGGTACCCGTTATAACTTTGCTCCAGTAAACCATTTTTTACGCCCGAATGAGCGTTTTACGTTTGGTACATTTATTGATTATGAAATAAATGAGCACTTTAGACCATATTTAGAATTTTCATTCATGCACAACAGAACAGCGGGTCAAATAGCTGAGTCTGGTACTTTCTTCAATGAAGAAATTTTGTTTGATTACGATAACCCGTTACTATCTGATCTTCAAAAACAACAGCTACAAACTTTATTTAACCAAGGTGGCGATGATCAATTTGTTGCATACATTGGTAAGCGTAATGTTGAAGGCGGTCCACGAGAAGATAACCTAGAGCATACGTCATACCGCATTTTAACGGGTATGGAAGGTGAAATTAACGATAGCTGGTCTTATGATGTTAGCTATAACTACTCTGCAACAACGTCAAGTTCAGTTTATAAAAATGACTTATTAGCCCCAAAAATTGCTCCACGCGTAGGTGCTGTAGGCACTGAATGTGACGAAGCAGATGATTGTTTATTATATAACGTGTTTGAATTAGACGGTGTAACAGCTGAACAAGCTGCACAATTGGCTGGTGTTGGTATACAAACAGGTTTAGTAACTCAAATTATCTACAGTGGTTATGTATCGGGTGAGTTTGATTGGACTTTACCAACAGCGTCAACACCTATAGCTGCTGTATTTGGTTTTGAGCGTCGTGAGCAAGATTACGAACGTATTTCAGATACTGTATACGAAGAAGGTCAACTGTTAGGTCAAGGTGGTCCATCACCAAGTCTAGAAGGGTCTATTGACGTAAATGAGCTTTACGCTGAATTACAAGTTCCTGTACTTGATGAACTAAATATATCTGCTGCTGCTCGTTGGTCAGATTATTCAACAACTGGTTCAGATACAACATACTCAATTGGTACTGATTACACGTTAGCTGATGCATATAAATTGAGAGCAAGTTATGCAAAAGTAGTGCGAGCACCAAATGTTGGTGAATTATTCTCTGCGCAAAGTATTAGTTTGTGGAGTGGTGTTGATTCTTGTGCTGGTGATTCGCCAGTACTTTCACAAAGTCAGTGTGCTAACACTGGGTTAAGTGCTTCACAGTATGGGAATATAGGTGCATCTCCAGCTAGCCAATATAATCAATTTGCAGGTGGTAATCCGGACCTTGAGCCAGAAGAAGGCGATACAATTACAATTGGTTTAGTTGCCAACCCTTTCGATAACTTTAATTTCTCAATTGATTATTTTAAAATTGAAATTGAAAAAGTAGTTGGCACTATAGGCGCAGAACGTATTGTTGATAACTGTGCTAAAACAGGCGACGCATTCTTCTGTGACAGTGTTTCTCGTAGCCCATCTGGTAGTTTATGGTTAGGGCAATCTGGTTTTGTTACAAACTTGAGTGACAACATTGGCGCACAAACATGGGAAGGCGTTGACTTTACAGCGGGTTACAAAATGGACCTAGAGCAAGGTGCATTAAACTTTGATATTAATGGTTTCTACAGTATTCAAAAAGAAGTTGAGCCAATTTTAGGTGATGCTGATTTAGCTTACGACTGTGCTGGTGTAGTTAGTACAGACTGTTTTGCTTCTCCAAAATGGCGTCACACAGCTAATGTAAATTACCTACGTGATGATTGGCGTGTTGGTGTTAAATGGCGCTATTACGGAACTGTAGATTATGAAGGTTCTACAGATTCATTATTAATTGAAGATGGCGGCATTGAAGCATATAGCTTTATTGATGTTTCTGGTAGCTATTCATATAACGAGCATTTAACCTTTACTGGTGGTATGAATAATATCTTTGATAAAGAGCCACCATTAGTTGGTGGTACAGTATCTTCAAATGCAAATACGATTGCAGGTTTTTATGACTCGTTAGGTCGTTTTGTTCATGCAAGCTTCAATCTGAAGTTCTAATCTGCTTAAATAGCTGAACTATTAAAAGCCCATTTTTATGGGCTTTTTAATGCATATAATTTAATAAAAAAGCATATAATTTAATAAAAAAGCATATAACAGCAATAAAGTAATATTGATCTCTGGGGGGAATTTGTTTTATCTAAGTAGATTTAATTTCGATACTAGATTTTTAAGCTAATGGATTTTGTAATTACTCGTGTGTTATTTAATTAAACCCTCTCTCCTCCATATAGGTCAGATAAAAACTGAGTCAAGTTTTTGTTTACTGCTCATGCCTATTGTTTATATTTCTATCAGGCAATAAATAGTCAATTATTCCTAGAAGGATAATTTTGCAGTGCGCATTTGGTACTTATGCGTGTTTATGTCTATTTGTAAGAAAGAGCCACACTTCATCAAAACCAATACATGTACAAATTAACCTTAGGATATATACATGTTCCAGGCTGACATATTAAAAAATAAATAACGGATGAATGCGCTTAAATACTTGTAGAGCAATCGCTTAACTGTTCGATAAAAAATTGATTGAGAATGAATAAAGCTTTATGTTTTAGTCAATTTTTTTATTTACGTATACGCATATAAATCTCAGGCTAAAGCCTGACGTAAAGTTGGTGATTAAGTCAGTTTAATATGTGTGTATCACTATAGTGATTTATTTTAATACAACATAATTTTTCGGCTAATCATTTAAAATATAATGTCGTAGAAAAATCAATCTATTATGGTAGTTACTTTTATCATCGACTTTTATTTCTGATTAAATATTGCACTACCCCTGAGTTTTATCTAATACTTAAGTTCTTGTTTTTAGGGTTGAATGATCATTAACGCTCCGATAATGGTAAAAATAAATAGTTGGGCTTATACTTAGCTTGAAATTTAAAAGCAAACACTAACAAGCAAGAGAGATATAAATGAAAGAAGTCCGATCTTTTATTAAAACAGCATCATTAACGGATCTTGAAAAAGCGCAACAGCTTATCAATGATGCAATTTCAAAATATACCCAGCAGCAAAAAGCGAAACAGGAAGTTTTGGATCTTTTAAAAGAAAAAGGACTTACGTTAGAGGATTTACAAGATGGATCATCTGATAAACGCACAAAAGTTAAGCCTAAGTACCGTATGGAACTTGATGGTGAAACTATTGAATGGACTGGTCGAGGCCGTCGTCCTAAAGCGTTTGAAGGTGTCGAACTTGAAAAGTTTTTAGCCTAAAGTTAAAGATAAGAGAAACTTCGGTTTCTCTTTTTTGTTTACCTCTCAATTTAAAAAATTAAAGTTTAAATTTCATGGCAGTTCTTTGCTAAAATCACCTCATTAAAATCCAATTGTTTCCCCATGAGCTATAAACTAAGACCTTACCAGCAAGAAGCGGTAGAACGCACCGTTTTACATTTTAGAAAAACGAATGATCCCGCAGTTATTGTTCTTCCCACTGGTGCTGGAAAGAGTTTAGTTATTGCCGAACTTGCGCGAATTGCTAAGCAAAAAATATTAGTACTTGCTCACGTTAAAGAGTTAGTTGAGCAAAATGCCCAAAAATATAAAAGTTTTAATTTAGAGGCGAGTATATTTTCGGCAGGCTTGAAAGAAAAGTCACTTTCTCATCAAGTAACGTTTGCGAGCGTACAGTCTTTGTCTCGCAATTTAGACAAGCTGAATGAGCACTATTCTTTACTTATTATTGATGAATGCCACAGAGTTAATGGCGATAAAAAAAGCCAATACGGTAAAGTGGTAAATGCTTTAAAGGAACACAATCCTAAACTAAAAGTGTTGGGTTTAACGGCAACGCCTTTTCGCCTCGGTATGGGTTGGATTTACCATCATCATTATCACGGCTTTGTACGTGGAAATAGCGAGAGTCCTTTTAAAAGCTGTATTTTTGAGTTGCCTTTAAGATACATGATTAAAAACAACTACCTTACACCTCCTAATGAAATTGATGCAGCAATTAGCCATTATGACTTTTCTGCATTGAGCGCTAATGCTTTTGGGCAATATAGTAGTGAGGATATGAACGCGCTGTTAAAAAGCAGTACTCGTGCAACAAAGGCTATTTTAGAACAAGTACTTGAATACAGCGAAACCCGTGAAGGTGTTATGGTTTTTGCTGCAACAGTTATGCACGCGAGAGAAATATTAAGTTACTTACCTGAAGCACAGAGCGCACTTATTACAGGTGATACACCTAACAACGAGCGTGACAAAATTATTAATCAGTTTAAAGCTAAGCAACTAAAATATTTAGTAAATATATCAGTATTAACGACTGGTTTTGATGCGCCTCACGTCGATTTTATCGCTATTTTACGACCGACAGAATCAGTAAGCTTATATCAGCAAATTGTTGGGCGTGGACTTAGGTTATCTGAATCCAAAAAGGATTGCTTAGTAATTGACTATGCAGGTAATGGCTTTGATTTATTCTATCCTGAAGTGGGTGATAAAAAAGGGGATAGTGATAACGATCCTGTACAAGTACTTTGCCCTGGATGTGGCTTTGCTAATATTTTTTGGGGAAAAACTGACTCTGCAGGTAAAGTAATCGAACACTTTGGTAGGCGTTGTAAAGGATTATTAGAGGACGATGATGGACTTAAAGCGCAGTGCGATTACCGCTTTAGATTTAAAGAGTGTGAGGAGTGTGGTGCTCAAAACGATATTGCAGCACGAAAGTGTCATGATTGTGGCGCTATAATGGCAGACCCAGATGATAAGCTAAGAAACGCACTTAATTTAAAAGATGCGTTAGTACTAAGGTGCAGTGGTCTTAGTGTTACTCTTCTAAAAGATGAAATGATTAAAATAACGTATTTTGATGAAGATGGTACAAGTTGTGATGAAGTTTATAATATGGGAAATAAAGGTGCGCAATACATTTTTAATAAACAATTCGGTAAGCGGGTAGGTCACGGGCAAACGCCAAAAGACTTTAACTCGGCACAGCAAGTTATTGATGCACAATTTGATTTGGTTTCACCTGATTTTGTTATTGCTCGTAAAAGTAAAAAATATGGCTGGAAAGTAGCAGATAAGCTATTTGACTATAAAGGGAGTTTTAGAAAGGCAAACCAGTTAAGCCGCTAAGCTTAACTGGTAGAGTCTTCAATGGATGATTAAGCTTCTTCACCATCCATTAAGCCCCAACCATCGCCATAACCATTAAGGCTATTGGCTATGCTTTCAATATATTGCTCTGCTTGACCAAGTAAAGTGTGATCGGGCACCATTTGTACTTGTGCAATAACTTCCCAAACTCCAGTATCTTTACATTTTTCAAGCTTTGCATTTTGTACTAAAGCATCAGATACTATTTCTTTTGAAAACTTTTCAGCATCAACTTCTTTTTCAAATAAAATATAAAAATCTACTTGATGCATTTTACTTAAATCAATACCTTCGGCTGCTATTTCGGCTAAAAGTTGACCATTATCATCATTTGGGAATTGCATTTAAAAACTCACTAAAATTATTTTGTACTTGTTGTTGCCATTGTAACTAAAATAAATGCTTTACGCGTACTAATTTTAACACTTGAGTTAATGCCACGCTCATTATGGCTATGATATTATACTTAATGATAATCAATAAAATTTAAGAATATAAAGTAAGGATATTTACTTGTTCAATTCGTTTTTACGTTGCGTGTGTGTTTTAAGCCTTTTTTTAAGTACGCAATCCTTTGCATCCGAAAAGGTCATTGAAGATTACGAGATCAAAGGGTTAAATGGCGATCTTGAAAATAATGTTGCTCTTTATTTAAAGCAACTCATAGGCGAAAAACCAACACGTACACTTCGTCGTTATGCTAAAACACAAGTTGAAAACAGCATAAAAGCGCTTGGCTATTACAGCCCAGTAGTTGAGGTTGATTTTGATAAAGACGACAGTGATTTAATTGTTAAAGTAGAGCGTGGACCAGCAACTCGAATTGAATTAATCAATATTACCGTAAAGGGTGAAGGTAAAGAGGATGAACAACTTCAATCACTTATAAAAAATACTAGCTTAAAGCAAGGTGATGTATTAAACCATGGTAAATACGATACGGCTCACAAAAAAATAGAGTCTATGTTGTTAGAACTTGGCTATTTTGATGCAAAATGGCCTGCTCGAAAGCTAGAAATTTCGATTCAAAAAAATAGCGCTGTTATTACATTTGTTATTGATACCGGGATTCGTTATCAATTTGGTAATATTGAAATTGCGAGTAATACACCTGCCGAAAAGTATATTCGCTCTATTGCACCTTTTACTCAAGGGCAGCCTTATAAATCAACATTTATAGCAGACTACAACCTTGATTTATCAAGCACTCCTTACTTTGCCAGTGTGCGTGTTTATGCCGACATTGCTGCACGTAAAAATAAGCAGGTTCCAATTAAAGTCGATGTATTACCCAAGCCTGCAAATAGTTACGAGGTTGGTGGCGGTTTTAGCACCGATTTAGGTCCAAAAATACGTTTTAAGTGGTCTAAACCGTGGATCACCGAAGATGGACATTATCTTGAAACAAATTTAAATGTGTCGCAAAAGCAGCAAGATATTTCTATGGCTTATACCGTCCCGGTTGACGATCCTAATGATGACTTATGGCGTTTTTCGGTAGGTTATAAATTAGAAGATGAACTTACAAATGACACTTACAGTGAAATATTAACCGGGCAAGTTCAGCGCCAATGGTTAACTGAAAATAAATGGGTTCGTACTGCATTTTTACGCCGAGACCAAGAAACCTATCGTATAGGTGATGAAGAAGAAGAGAGTACTGAGATGTTAATGCCCGGCATTAGCTACGCGCGTAAAAAATCAAAAGGTGGAACAACGCCATATTGGGGTGAGCAATGGCTTATATCTGCTGAGTTTGGTTTAGATGATGTGCTCTCCAGTACTAATTTAATAAGAGTGCAATTACAACATGCTTGGTTAAGAACATATTTAGACCGCCATTTAGTGTTTTTGAAAGCTAATGTAGGAGCGATGCTTGTTGATGATATAGATAACGTACCATATTCATTGCGTTTTTATGCTGGTGGTGACCAAAGTGTACGTGGTTTTGCGTATCAGTCTATTTCACCTGAAAATGAAGATGGCGAATTGATTGGTGGTAAGTATTTACTATCAGGCACAATGGAATATAACTACCAGTTTTCCCAAAATTGGAGAGCTGCTTTGTTTGTTGATGGTGGTACAGCAACAAATGACTTTTCGGACCAGTTTGAAGTGGGCGCAGGTTTTGGTTTTCGTTATTTAACACCGGTTGGCCCTGTCAGAATTGATCATGCTTGGGGCTTGACTAAAGAAAGTAAAAGTACTCGTTTAAGTATTACTATAGGGCCTGAAATTTAATGTCAGTATTTAAAAAAATAACAGCGGTTGTTAGTGCCTTATTAGTGACCCTTTTGGTAACACTATTTTGTTTATTATTCACCTCACCTGGTAACCAATTTATTGCTTATAGCGCCAATAAAGCGGTCGATGGTTTAAGCATTGATATTAAAAATGGACGTTTTTTGTATAACGATGCATTTAATGTACGTTTTAATAGTAATGGGCTTGATTTTAATGCTCAACAGCTAAAACTAGATTTATTTTGGTGGCAGTGTGATGGTATATGCATTGACAACTTAAGTGCTAAATCAATAAAACTTACATTACCTCCTTCAGCACCAAGTGAAGAAGAGGCACCAACTGAGCCTCTTGAAAAAATTACTTTACCGTTCAATATTTCACTAAAAAATATTTCTGTGGGGGAGTTTGCTTTAAACCACCCTAGTGCGGATGTAATCGTTAATAACTTTAAGCTATCAGCAAAAGCAGAGGGCTCTGACTTTACAATTAAAAGCTTAACTATTCCAAATGTTGTTGTTGCATTAAAAGAGCAAGCAACACCACAAAAAGTACAAACAAAGCAAATTGCTTCAGCACCTATTACAGAGTTACCGGCATTACCTAATATAGAATTTACCTCGCCGCTTAATATATATATTGAACAATTTGATATTACTAAAGTGACACTTAATCAAGGTGAGCAGCAACACAATATTGAGAATATTGCACTGCAACTTAGTGTAGAGGGTGCAAATATTAACGTGCAGTCTTTATCTGCTAAGTATGAGCAATGGAGTTTAAATACCGAGCTTGATACCCAGCTTGCTGGCAATATGCCAATTAAAGGGCATATTATTGTAAAAAGCGATGAAAACAGCGCTAACCTTCTTTTAAAAGGCGATTTATCAAATCTTAATATTGATTTAGATACTACTGGTCAGTTTCCTTTAAGCCTTTCGGCAACGGCAAACCTTAAACAAAAAAATTATCCTTTTAGTTTAAACGGTAAAATTAACCAATGGCTTATTGATGCACAAAGTAATGAATTAAAAGTGCGCAACGTAAATTTAAGTGCTCAGGGAAATGCCGACGACTATCAATTAAGTGTAACGGGGAATAGTCAATTAGGTGCCTATCCAGCAGTTGATTTAAATACTCAACTCAATGGCTCGCTTACCAATGCAACGCTCAAAACACTTTCAATAAAAGCTAACGATAGTAGTGCAAACATACAAGCAAAAGTTGATTGGCAAAATGGTATTAAAGCTGACTTTACAGGCGCTTTATCTCACTTAAAAGCTCAGTACTTAACAGATGCTGTAACAAGTGATATTTCAGGGCAGTTTAAAGGTGCATTTAATACTAAAGCCGACACTTGGCAGCTGCAAATGAACAATACCAAATTAACAGGTTTACTTAATGATATACCGCTAGAGTTTGCGTCAAACTTTAAGTTAGACAACACTTTAAAAGCAAATATTGATAGTCTCTATTTAAGTAGTGGTGCCAATAAACTAGCGCTTAGTGGTCAAGTTGGTAATAAGTGGGAAGTAGATGGTGTTGTTTCTTTAAAAAGCGATGAGCAAGCCAATATGCCATTTATTGCCAATGGTAAGGCTGATTTAAAAGTACGAGGTGAAAGGCTTACTCCGTCAGTTGATTTAGCGTTAATGCTAGATAATTTTATTTTTAACGAAATACAAGTTAATAAGCTATCGGTAAAAGGGCAGCTAGATACCGCAACTGACTGGCAAACAAACTTAAGCATTAATGTGGACTCAGCGCTTGTTGCTGATCAACAAATTAATAATATTAAAATTGATGCCAGCGGTGATAAAACGGACCATCAACTTACGGCTTCTGTTGATGCTGAACAAGGTGCGCTAGAGCTTGAAGTGAATGGTAAGCTTAATAACACTATTTGGGACGGCGAGCTAAGTAATATAACGCTTACAGATAAAAAACTAAGCTTTAGTAATACAAAAAAAATAGCCGTAATGTTTGATTCACAAAGTGGAGACTTTGATGTTAGCGCACACTGCTGGCAGTCAAATCAAAGTAAGTTGTGCATCGATACGTTGTCACAAACAAAAGCGCTGGGGCAATTTAACGCGACACTTAGTAACTTATCGTTAGATGAGCTTAAGCATTTATTGCCGCAGAACATACGAACTCAAGGAAATTTAAAAGGTGATTTTGCTGTTAATTGGCAATCTGGTGCACTTAAAACATTCCGAGCTAATCTAAATTCTAATGAGTTAACAGCGGTACTTACCTCAGAAGAAGACAAATTTAAATTACCTATAGAAACACTTAATATAAGTGCATTTTCAGACTCGCAGGTTGGCAAACTTGAAGCTAATTTAGAGTCGAGTGTACTGGGTAAAATAAATACGCAAATTAATATAGATGATATACAAAATACCCAAGGACTTGATGGCAGTATTAACATTGATAAAATTTTACTCTCAGATCTACAACCTTTTCTTGAAACTTTAGAACAGTTAAAAGGCGATATAAGCGGTAAAGTAGCATTAGCTGGGACGTTAAAAGATCCGTTATTAAACGGAGAACTCAATATTAGCGATATTAATTTAGAAGGCGAACAGTTACCTATCGCGCTACAAAAATCTAATATAAGCGTATTGTTTGATAAAACAAAAGCCACAATTAAAGGCAACTTAAATGACAACCAAGGCGGTAAAATAAACCTAACCGGAGATGTTGATTGGCAAGGCGAGCAGCCAGCTGTAAATGTCGTGGTATTAGGCGATAAGTTTTTTGTTCGTGCGCAGCAGGGCGTTACATTTAAAGTATCGCCTGATCTAAAAATTGGCTTGGCTAATAATGCATTAAAGCTAGTTGGTGAAGTGGTTGTACCTTATGGTCGTATAATGATTGAAGAGCTACCTGAGGGCGCAGTACAAGTAAGCGACGATGAAATTATTATTGATCAGCAAAGTGAAGCAACCGAAAAAGTCCCTTTTAATTACGATGTTGATTTAAAGGTAATTGTTAAAAATGACGTAAAAGTTGAATCGTTTGGCTTGGAGTCAAAAATTGTGGGTGACTTGGCGATAAAAATGAGCCAAGGCGCTCCTATCATAGCCACTGGTGAGCTTAACCTTATTGATGGCACTTATTTAGCCTTTGGACAAGATTTAATAATTAGGACTGGTCAAGTGGGCTTTAGTGGATCTATTGAGCAGCCATACTTAAATATAAAAGCAATTCGAAATCCAAGCAACACAGCAAACGATGTGGTTGCTGGGGTAACACTTACTGGTAATGTTGAGCAACCCGTACTTAAAGTGTTTTCAGAACCGGCTATGGATCAAGCGCAAGCGCTTGCATATTTACTTAACGGTCAACCTTTAGGTGGTGGCGAAAACTCATCAAGTGATGCAATGTTAACGCAGTTATTACTCTCTCAGGGCGTTAGCCGTAGTGAGGGGGTTGTATCAAAGGTTGGTGAAACGTTTGGCTTATCTGATGTAAGTTTGAGCTCATCAGGCACTGGCGATAGCACTAAGGTTGAAATATCAGGCTACGTAGCACCAAGCTTACAAGTTAAATACAGTGTAGGTGTGTTTGATTCGCTTAGTGAAGTTGCTGTTCGTTATCAATTACTTTCACAGCTATACATAGAAATAACTAGCGGTCTTTATCAAAACGTTGATGTGCTTTATAAGTTCGATTGGGAATAATTAAAAACTCATAATAACTATAAATAATAACTACAAATAATAAGGAAATTAATTATGAATAAACGCATATTAATAGGGTTGTTGAGCGTGTACTTAAGTGGTTGTAGCTATCAAGGTGCTGGCAATTTAACTGAACCGAAATTGCCAACACTGACTGCAAACGAAGTAATTGCCAATGCCGCAGACGAAGAGTGGCGAGTTGTTAATAGGCAAAATATTTTAAAAATAAGCCTACCAACAGGTGCTGCATATGTTGAACTAAATTCGCAGTTAGCACCTAAACATACAAGTAATATAAAAAAGTTAGCGCGTGAAGGATTTTATAAAAATACCAGCGTATACAGGTTTGTTGAAGGTTTTGTTGCGCAAGGTGGCGATAGTTCAGGGAAAAAGTTAATTAAAACGGCTGAGAAAACACTCCCTGCTGAATTTTATTTAACGACAAATGAGCCACTTTTAATTACAGAGCTTGAGGGCGATGGGTATGCTGCGGTTACAGGGTTTTTAAACGGCTTTGCCGTTGCGCAAAATGCAGTACATACACAAACTTGGCAAGTACACTGTAATGGCGTTTTTGCTATGGCGCGTGATAATGATATAAACAGCGCAAGCACTGAGTTTTTTGTAACAATAGGGCAAGGTCCGCGTTATCTTGATAAAAACATTACAGTATTTGGTCGTGTACTTGAAGGCATGGAGCATTTTAATCGCTTAAAGCGAGTTGCAACAGCCAATGAAGTATTTAACCCTATTGCAGATATACACGTTCTTGCAGATGTTAAAAATGATAGAAGCACATTTAAAGTACTGAAAACTGATTCATCTGCTTTTAAACGTTTAATTACAGCCAGACAAAACCGCAGTGAGCCTTGGTTTATTAAAAAATATAACTATGTTGATGTATGCGGTATGCCAATTCCAACTAAGCGTAGTAGTTAACAGCTTTAATGTTCATAACAAAAAGGAGCCATGGCTCCTTTTTGTATTTGGACTAAACGCTGCTTAAAACTTTATTGTCGATTAATTTTAACCGAAAACGGTGTGTCATTATTATGCGTTGAACGATATGGGTTTATATCTAGCCCACCACGGCGTGTGTAGCGTGCATAGACCTCTAATTCTTTAATATTGAGCTGTGTAGTTAAATCACTATAAATACGCTCTACGCACTGCTCATGGAATTCGTTGTGCGTTCTAAATGAAATTAAATAACGTAATAACGACTCCCTACATACCTGCTCACCAGTATATCTAATAATAATACTTGCCCAATCAGGTTGAGAGGTTATTAAGCAGTTCGATTTAAGTAAATGACTGTGCAGTGTTTCACTTACCACCTTATCGCTTTGTGACTGAAGCGAGTTTGCATCAATATGGTAGTTATCAATTTCAATGTCTAAGTCATCAATGCATTCGCCAGGTAGTGAAGTGCAAGGTAAACAATTAAAATCATCAGCGCTATAAAGGGTTACTTTTACAGGGCTATTTACTGCGTTTGATAAGTCATTAATAAGATGTTGTTTTACTACATCACGACTTTCAAAGCGACTTTGATTAAAACTATTTAAATAGAGCTTAAACGATTTTGACTCAATAATATGACTGCTCTGACATTCAAAAATAAATAATGCCACGGCAACTTGTGGTTTACCTTTTGAGTTTAACCAAGAAAGTTCGTAGCCAGTCCAAATATCTTGACCTTTAAAAGGGAGTGCAGCTTCGTCAATATTTAAAGCATCACGATTCAACTTGCGCGCAATAGGGAAAAGCAAGCTGGGTGTGTACTGATCAACATATTCGGTAGATTGGCCTAATACGCTGCCTTTAAGGTCTGGAGAATTGCTGTAATCTGTCATGTTTGCTCTTAAATAGTTACAATAGGCACATTATATCTAATTTTAATGAGTTTCACAGTATGTCTGTAGCATTGCATTTAGCCCAACTTCATAAACAATTTAGTGAAAAAAGCCTTAAAAACACCTCAAAGTATCCACTTATGATGCACGATGAACAATGGGCAAGCCCATGTGAATTAGGAGAAGTGGACGAGCAAGGCTTTATACAATGGCAAGGTACTTTGCAGCAGCCAGCAAGATCATTAAGCGATTTAGCTAACGCATTAGATCTTTCATTCCCAGCTGATCTAAGTACGTTTTATGGGCATATGTACGGCGGCAGTATTTTAGCCACTATTGACGGTAACCAAGTAGAGCTATTACAAGCGTGGAACGAAGAGGACTTTGATTTATTACAGCAAAATATTACTGGTCATGTATTAATGAAACGCAAACTTAAGCAACCAGAAACTGTATTTATTGGTTTAACAGACCAAGATGATTTACTTGTTAGTGTTTTAATACAAACAGGCGAAGTATGTTTAGAACATGTAGGTAAAAAAACGCATCACGTTTTAGCTGCTAATATTGAAGAGTTTATGAAAGCGTTAGTGGTTTAATTTTTATAACTTAGCTTTTTAAAAACCAGTTAAATGTAAATTTAGCATCTAACTGGTTTGTGTGTTTATTGAAAATCCCACGAAATATTTGATACCAAACCACATGGCTCACATCTAAAGTCAAACAATCCAAACCATGATTCTGGTAACTTCCAATCACTATTGCAGCTTGGGCATTTTCGTTCAAGTTCAGACTTTTTATCTGCACCGCCTACGCGATATAAATAATAGTAAACAGGTTTTTTGGTTAAAAAACTAATTCGTTTAGTAATGTCTTTTCCGCGACGATATAAATCACTTTTTATACTCGAAATTTCCTCAAGTGCCGGAAACTCACAACGCGTAGCACCATTAATCTGAATTTGGTCACAGGCTTGCCAATCTTCCTGCCATTTTATTAGCGTTTTATAATCACCATTAGCAATAGCCGGAATATGAAATAACGGCACCGGTAAAAAATCATCTCCACAGTAAAGCGGGCTACAAGTATGAACATAAGTAGTATATAAAATATAACTCGAAGGCTCTTTGCAACAGTCAGCGCCGTTTGAGTGAATATCTTGACCAATAACTTTTACTTTTGGTGCGAGTAACCCTGCGGTATGTAACTTCTCTATACTGTGTTTAACAAAAGGGCTGTTATTAAGCGGGTGCATTGCATCCTCTGTAGGGCACATAACACGAGTAATAAAGTAACCGTCTTTTAATACAGTTGGAAATTCTTCACCCATTATTTGACCGTTAAAACGCAATGCATTAACCAAGCGATTTATTGCTTGTTCGGCTTGTTCTAAAGTGGTGTCTTGGTAGCAATCAAATGTTAAATCAACAACGAACATTTATAGTCTCAAATTATTTTTTTTCTAGCAGGGCAAGTAACTGATCGAGTTTTTGCTCAATTCTATCAAGTTGGTTTGTTTTAGGCCCGGTATTGCCTGCCTGTTGTGGGTTTCTCATAAAGTTATTAATTGAATCAGGGTTATTTTTATATTGGCTCACTGCAGCAATAATCATTGGCATTGGCACTGGTTGTGCCAAACGAGCTTTTGTTAGTGCTACAGTCGGGATTTTGCCTTCATCAAGAAGGGCTTTAATTGCATCAAATACAACTGAATTCATTAGATTTATAACTCTTTAATAAAATAAATACGCAGCTTGTAACAGCAGCGTAGGTGCTATGTTAGCAATAAATAGAGGTGGGTACATTAACTAACGTACCAAATAAACTTATTTAATTTAAACTCGGGTTTAGAGGTTTATTAAGATATTGAACTAAAAAGTCTTTTCAGTTCAATATCTCCAGAGCAGATTATTTGTTTTGACGAATGCGAACATCTAACTCATCAATTATTTCACTCCAATCACCATCTTGTTCAAGCGATTCGGCTAAAAAGTGTTGTTGAGCTTCATCCCAGAAAGGGGCGTTTTGTAGTAATGTAGTATCTTCAAGTTTATGAGAGGCAATAAATTCATCTATTTGCGATTCAGAGTTAGGTAAACCAAGCTGTGCAAATAGTGTGTTTATGTCGTGTTTTGTCGTGTCCATGATATTGCTCCTTGTAGTGAATGAAAACTAATACTAAAAATAAGGTACTCCTAACTAGTTAAACTCTCGCTGAATTTACGGTTAATTACCTTAAATATTAATTATTTTAGGTATATAGTTAACTTGAGACCAAATTTAAGTAAAGTTTAATTTATGAATAAAAAGTAAGCCTTTAACAACTGTAAGGCGTAGTAATAAGTAATACAAGGATAAAGGAAATACAATGACTGCAATCACACCAATCGATACATTAAGCGTACAATATTTAGCATCAGAGGATATTAGTACGGCTGCAAGTCTAATTTACCAGGCTTATCATGACGATCCTGTATTACAAAATATGCTTAGTTATAGCGAAGATGATAAATCGGTATATGAGAAAAAGTTACGTTCGTTAATTCGAGAAGAACTCAGTAGTTTTTGGCAAGAAAAACAGCCACTGATTGGTCTATACCGTAATGATAAGTTAAAAGGTGTTGCATGTGTGTTTGAATCTAACAGCCAACTACAAGCACAACGCTATTGGCACTGGCGTTTAAAGCTAATGCTGAGCGCAGGTTATTTGCAAACAAATCAATTGATAGAAAAAGAGCAAACTATTCGTGATGCGTTAAAAGAGCAAGGTAATTATTACTTTTTAGCTTTTATAGCTGTTGATCCACGTTTCCATGGACAGGGGTTCGGTCGGTATTTATTAAGAGGGCTGGATGATTTGGTTAAATCTAACAAAGAGTCTACAGGTATTGCCGTTTTTGTTACGCGAAAAGAGCACAAAGTACTTTTCAAAACAGAAGGTTTTACATCGTTTAAACAGCTTACTTTTAACCGTGTTGACGGAGAACTGCTGTTTAAATCAACAGTATCGTTAATTGAGTAAAATAAACATTGTGAGCATATGCGCCGGATCGGACATTCGACCGTGAGATATATCTCACATTGTCGTGAGCATTATCAGTAAAAGACCTCCATTAGGAGGTCTTTTTTACTTTAACTAACTGTTATTAATTAACTATTTAAATTTTGCATATTTGTGACAAATAATTATTTAATGTTAAGTGCTATTACTGAAGCCCATTTGCTTTAAACTTCACTTTGTCAAGACGACATAGCTTAATGATTAAGTTACTGCCAAGGATACGGAATAGGCAACATAGCAGATGCTAGCAAGAAGCAAAAAGGACAAGTTTACACGGATGGCAAGGATGGTTGAGGATATGCAGGATGCATAAAGTGGCAGGAGCTACTTAAAGGATTACCATGGATGATGTTACAGGATGTAGCCGAGCGTTAGTTTACGTTTGATAGCCAAGATGGCAATAGGATATGCAGGATGCATAAAGTGGCAGGAGCTACTTAAAGGATTACCACGGATGATGCTGCAGATGCAGCCGAGCGTTAGTTTACGTACGATAGCCAAGACGGCAATAGGATATGCAGGATGCATAAAGTGGCAGGAGCTACTTAAAGGATTACCACGGATGATGCTGCAGATGTAGCCGAGCGTTAGTTTACGTTTGATAGCCAGGATGGCGAAGGGATATTGCGGTATGCAATGTGAGGGTAAACACGGTTGTTTACTCGTTCAGGGGATGATAATACGGATTTATAGATAATGGATATCTAGCAGGATGCAGTCCAATTGGGGCGTAACTTTAGTTACGCCTTAGTTTTTTGTGTTTGAATAAATTTAATTTAGCCCTAAATTAAATCCACTTATAATTTAAATTTTATGCGGTGGAACAACCACACTTTTTAATAATTCATTTTCCATAATAAGCACGCCTTGGTAAGCATTTTCACCATCACTAGAAAATTCAAATATAAATTCGCTTTTTATCCCAGGTTTACTGTCTTTTAAAAAACCAAAACGACGTTTAGCACATGCAACGCTCATTAACTGAACCTGCAATTGTTCACTTTGACGTTTAGCATGAGCGTTAGCTGCCTCTGCAATTTTTCGATTAAGCCAAAATAAGTAAATTACACTACCAATAAGTATGAACGTCCATAAACTTGCCATTTAAGAAAATAACCTTCCAATTGCACGCGCGAGGGTTTCGCTACGATTTTCTTTACGTAATAAACCTAATAAATGTGGGCGAATAGTGGGTATTGCAACTAAATCAGCAAAAACACTCGGAAATAACTCTTCAATTTGTTGATGATGCGCACAGTTATCCATAAATATGTGTAAACGCTCGGAGTTTTCTAATTGCGCAAAACAACGTCCAGCAATTGTTAATAACACGTCTGAATCCTGTCCTACAGGTGAGCTTAATACGTTATCTACTAATTGAGCGCATAACCCTTGAGCCTGACCTTTTGAAATAGCTCTAAGTGCTGAGGTTATAGCTATGGTATCTTTATTATCGATAGCTGTTTGTGCATAATCAACAAGTAATTCACTTATCGATGTTGGTATTTCTACATGCTCAAGCATAGCACTGAGTGGCTGTAGTACCTCAACTGGTAAATGCGACCATGCTTTTTTGAGATTGCTTAAGTTTGTATCGCTATCTAATCGCAGCGCAAAGTCCGCAATACCTTGTAATGCAACACTCTGCCAATTATCAAAGCCAATTTTACCGCTAAAATACAATTGTGCATGTTCGTAATATTGTGATGCTGGTTGTTTTAGTAGGACTTTTATTTGGGCGTTAAATGCAGCTAACTTATTTGCGTTTGGTGTAAAAACATATGGGTTATTATCGAGCTTACCATCGGCTTGTTCTCCCGTAATTTCAGTGCCTAATGCTTGAATAACCATATCGGCAAAGTGATCGCGACTAGCACTTACAAGCATGCTTTGCTCATCAACTGGGAACTTTAAAAACCATACGTACGGTTCTTTACTGGCTTTAACATCCCAAAACTGAATAGCTAACCAAGCATGACCAGCAAGAGGGTAAGGATAAGGAACTTGTGCTTGTTCAATAGCTAAAAATTGTTTTTTATCAAGCTTAGTAATATGCCTGCCAATATCAAAAGCACGCCATTGAGTACCCGCGTTATCTAAAAGCTGCCCTAATGTAGCTATTTGTTCACTCATCGTATTCTCAACTGTTTTTACTGCAAAATTACATTAATTATACGACATAGCTGCTTATGAGGGAACAGGGTATAATTGTATAACATATATAAAAGAGGGTGGTTATGTACCAGCAAACCCAAGCTTATTTAGAGCAATTAAAGTCGCTTTTAAAAAAGCATCAGCTTTGGCAAAGTGAGCCAATAGCTCCTGAGTTATTACAATCTAATGTACCATTTTGTCACGATACTATTGTATTTGAGCAGTGGTTACAGTTTGTATTTATTGAAAAAGTTGAGCTGTTAATTAACTGTAAGCAACCCTTACCGCGTAATTTTGCGATTGCACCTATGGCGCAAATGACACTTATTAATAAAAATGGCAGCGATGAAATTATTGAAATATTAACAGCCCTAGATACATTTTTAGGAGGTAAAATGAGTGAGCGCCCAGCACCAATTGAATACGGTGAGCTAACAATCTTGTATCAAGATGAAAATTATGTGGCAATAGATAAGCCTTCAGGTTTACTGGTTCATCGCTCATTTTTAGATAAACACGAAACCCAATTTGCAATGCAAATGTTGCGTGACCAATTAGGGCAACATGTTTTCCCTGTTCATAGACTCGATAGACCAACATCCGGTGTATTGCTTTTTGCATTAAGCTCAGAAGCTGCTCGTGATATGAACCAGCTATTTATTGAAGGCACTATCGCTAAGCGATATTTAGCCTTAGTGCGTGGTTTTGCGCCTGAGTCGGTGTTTTTAGATAAACCGCTTAAAGAAGAACTTGATAAAATAGCCGATAAGTTTGCAGATCAAGATAAAGCCCCACAAGAGGCTCAAACGCAATTTAATTGTTTGCACCAAGCGGCGCTTCCTATTCCAATAGGTAAGTATCCAACGGTACGTTACTCGTTAGTTGAGTGTTTTCCAAAAACAGGACGTAAACACCAAATTCGCAGGCATTTAAAGCATTTGTCACATCCTATAATTGGTGATGTGAACCATGGTGATAATCAGCATAATCAATTTTTTAGGGAGCATTTTGAGTTCAGAAGGTTAATGTTATTTGCAACTGAGCTTAGTTTTGTGCACCCTTACAGTAATGAATCAATAACAATTAAAGCGCCACTAGGTAAAGAAATGCTGAAAATTTGCAAGCAGCTTGGTTGGCCAGAAGATGAAAAGGATTATTAATGGCACATATTAGTGTTTTTGTAGGCAGCGTTAATGGCGGTGCTGAGCGTTTGAGTGACGAAGTCGCAACAACAATTGAACAAGCTGGGCACACTGTGTCTGTATTTAGTGAGCCGGCACTTGATGATATTAAAAACGCATCACATATTTTAATTGTAACCTCTACAACGGGGCAAGGTGATGTACCAAGCAACTTGGCTGGATTGTTTTATGCGCTCAATAGTACCTTTCCTATGCTAACTGATAAGCCTTTTGGTGTAATTGCGATGGGTGACAGAAGTTATGGTGATACCTTTTGTGGGGCAGGCCGCAGTTTTGATGAGCTATTACGTGATTTACAAGCAAAGCCTGTTGGTAATCGTTTAGAGATTGATGCATGCGAAGATTTTGAACCTTGGCCGGTTGCAGAGCCTTGGTTAAAAAGTTGGTTGGAAAAGCTGCCATCTTAATTTACGTATTATTTTAGCTAAAGTTGCTAAGGTAAAGAGCAAAAAGGAGCGCATGCGCTCCTTTTTCATGTTTATGGCTTTGTAAATTAGCTACTTCTTACATCTACTTTAAGTTTTAGCTTTTGACCTGGTTGCAAATACTTTTCACCAGCCAAATTGTTCCACTTAATAATATCGTTAATAGTTAAATTAAACTTAGACGCTATACGTGCTAATGAATCTCCCCGGCGTACTTTATAAGTAATTGTACGGTCGGTTCTGTTTTTTGCAGTTTGGGTTTTATTAGCCGATTTATAAACGGTTAGCTTTTGATTTAAGCGTAGTACAGAATTTTTTCTTAGCTTATTCCATTTTGCCAAGTCATCCATAGTTACGTCGTATTCACGGCTAATATCCCACAACGTATCACCACTTTTTACTGTATGCGAAAGCTTTGTACGGGTACTCTTATTTGCAGCTAAGCGCATCTGCTTAGGTAAATGCTCACTATTTATCGCACCATCAGTAAGTGGTACTAGTAGCTTTTGACCTACACGAATAGTATTAGAGCTTAATTTATTTAATGATCTAATTGCACTAGAGCTAGTCGTAAATTTTTTCGCAATAACCGATAAACTATCACCACGTACAACAGTGTAACGTTGCCAGCGTAGTCGATCTTTTGCATCGGTAAGAGCTAGTTTTTGACTAAACTGTTCTGCTTTATCCACTGGCAATAGTAAAAAATGTGGACCGTTTGGATCAGTTGCCCAGCGGTTAAAGCCAGGGTTTAATCTGTATAGTTCAGTCAGTGTTATATCAGCCATGTCAGCTGCGAGTGCTAAGTCAATTTGCGATCCCACATCAACTACTTCAACTACTTGTGCATTAATAACGGGTTGCCACGTAACGTTAAAATCATCAGAACGCTTTAATAAATCAGCGAGCGCGAGTAATTTAGGGACATATGCCGTTGTTTCACTTGGTAAATCAAGTGACCAAAAGTCGGTTGGTAGGTGTTTTTTTCGGTTCTTTTTTATTGCTCGTAATAAACGACCTTCACCTGAGTTATAGGCAGCAATTGCATTTAACCAATCACCATCAAGGGTTTTATGTAAATACGACAAATAATCAAGAGCAGCTCGTGTTGACTGTACAATGTCACGACGACCGTCGTACCACCAATTTTGCTTTAAATCAAAACGCTCACCGGTTTGTGGCATAAATTGCCAAATACCGGATGCACTACGGTTAGAGTAACCAAAAGGGTCAAATGCACTTTCTACAATAGGAAGTAGGGCTATTTCGATTGGCATTTCACGCTTTTCAACTTCTTCTACAATAAAGTGTAGGTATGGTTCTGCTCGTTTAGAAATACGATCTAAATAAGCTTGATGCTTTGCATAATAATTACGTTGCGTTACGACTGGGCGATTTTGTGGGACTTTTATAGAAAGCTGGTAGCGAATACGCTCCCATACATCATCAAAAATAGGGGCTGCTTCGTCGTCATTATCATCAGCTACTTGCTGATATTGTGCGTTTATTTTCAATGCATTGTTAATGTCGTCAGGGCTTGCGCCTTCGAGCTGTTCGTTTGCCTGATTAGCAACTTGTGAGTCTGAATCTTGGGTTGTCAGCGTTTGACAACCACTTAGTGCTAATACTAAGGCTAATAAAAGGGGAGATTTATTCATAAATACCAATACATCGAGTAAAAAACTCGGCGAATACTACCCGTTATGAGTAAACATTGCCACTTAATGACTTTTCAATACATCACGCTTAATTACTAACTAACTTTAACTATTTGATAGTTAGTTAGTTAGTTAGTTAGTTAGTAATTATTATTGAATAATAACGCTTGTGCTAAAAATTGTCTTTGAACTGTCTGAGACTCGCAAAGTTCTCCCAAGGTTCATTGTTTTTTGTAACTAAGGACATTTTTGTTGGCACGAGTTCTGTAATTGTAGGTAAGTCGCTTCGCATAAATGGGTTTATTTTCAGCTCTTGCCCAATTGAGGTCGGTAAAGATATTTTATTTTGACTACGCAGTTCATCAACTTTTTTACTGTATGCAAGTAGTTCAGGATTGCGCGGTTCAACTGCTTTTGCAAAAGCAAGGTTTGCTTGCGTGTACTCGTGTGTGCAATACACATTGCAACTTTCAGGTAAGCTACGTAGTTTATTAAATGAATGCCACATTTGCTCTGCAGTACCTTCAAATAAACGCCCACATCCTCCACTAAATAATGTGTCGCCGGTAAATGCGAGTTCGTTATTGGTATAACAAATATGGTCTAGCGTGTGTCCTGGCGTTTCGATAATATTGAAATCAACATTAAGTACATTAATATTTTGACCATCTTTTAGTGGGTGAGTAATCCCTTTGAATGGGCTATTAGCCGGACCATAAACAGGTATGCTTGGATTGCTGGCAACTAATGTTGCTACACCATCTGTATGATCATAATGATGGTGTGTAATTAAAATGCCAGCAAGTATTAAGTTATGCTCAGCTAAGTGCGCTATTACTGGTTCGGCTTGACCTGGGTCAACTACCCAAGCTTGGTTACTATTACTATTTGTTAAGCACCAAATGTAATTATCGGAAAAGGCTTTAATTGCTTTGACTTGCACCATGGTAAATTGCTCTATAAAGTGACAGTTAACACATAGTATAACGAGCTCATAAAATGAAACCAGCCCTTAGTTTTCAAGAAGGACCCAAACCACTGTCGTGGCAGCAGTTTCCTCATGGGGACTATTTACGTGCAGGCATTGAACGTAAAATGGAACCATGGTTACCCCGTATGTTTGGTTATCATATGCTTAAGTTAGGTAATTTAAGCGGAGAATTAAATACAAGTATCAGCACTATTAAGCACCAAGTATGTGTTGCTGAGCCTGGACCTTACACTGGGGTGGTTGCTGATATAGATGAGTTACCATTTTATGAGCATAGCGTTGACGCGTGCATTTTAAGCCATTGCTTAGAGTATCACTCTGATCCGCATCATATTTTACGCGAAGCTCACCGCACGTTAATTCCTGGTGGGTATATTGTTATTACAGGTTTTAACCCATTTAGTTTATGCGGACTTGCACAAATGCTGCCCTTTAGTGGGCAAAAATTACCGTGGACAGGGCGCTTTTTTACTCCGGCAAGAGTTAAAGATTGGCTTAATTTATTAGGATTTGAAATTGTAGGCGATGAGCGTTTTATTTATTCATCATTAGCAAGAGGAAATCGGTTATCAAGGTTTGAATTTTGGCGTACCTTTGCTAAGCAATATTTAAAACCGATGGGCAGTGTTTATATGCTGGTGGCACGTAAAAGAGTTGCGCCACTTACGCCTATTAAACCTAAGTGGCATGCTAGACCGCAGTTTTCACCAGTAAAAGGTGCCGGACTAAGGCAAACATCTAAACAACACTTTAAGCAATGTGAGCAAGACAAAAATAATAGTTAAGTGATTATTAAATGTCTTGCAGATACATTAATTTTTAATAAAGTAAATGCTCTATAGGCAAAAATTTTAAACTGTTGCCTGAGATAAGTTTATTAAGAATAAAGGTATTTTAAGGCTGGTAGCCTACATCTTCTAGTAAATCTTTACTACCGGCTGCGTCGCGAGCGAGGTCGTCAACTATTTCGTTATACTTATGACCACTGTGGCCTTTAACCCATTTCCAAGTTACAGTGTGTTCGCTGCATGCTTTATCTAAACGTTTCCATAAATCTACATTTTTAACTGGTTTTTTAGCGGATGTTAACCAACCACGTTTTTTCCAGTTAGCAATCCACGATTCTATACCTTGTTTAACATACTGGCTGTCGGTTGTTATAGTTACAACACAAGGGCGGGTCAGTGATTCAAGGGCTACAATAGCCGCGAGCATTTCCATTCGGTTATTAGTTGTGAGTTTATAGCCTTGGCTTAATTCTTTTTCGTGGGCATCGTAAATCATAAAAATACCATAACCGCCGGGGCCTGGATTACCTAAACATGAGCCATCGGTGTAAATCTCTACGGTTTTTTGCACTGTTTTACCTTGATCTTATGTACAATAAAGTGATTATAGAAAGATACCAGAATCAGGCTAAATTCGATATGGCACGTAGACAAATAGTTTTAGATACAGAAACCACCGGCATCGACCCTAAACAAGGGCACCGTATTATAGAAATTGGTTGTGTGGAGTTAGTAAATCGCCGCTTAACAGGTAATAACTTTCATGTTTATATTAATCCACAACGAGCAAGCGAAGAGGAAGCAATAGACGTTCACGGTATTACTAATGAGTTTTTACGTGACAAGCCGTTGTTTCATCAAATTGCACAAGAGTTTTTCGACTATATTGAAGGAGCTGAACTCGTTATCCATAATGCACCGTTCGATGTTGGGCATATGGACAATGAATTTGCATTACTTAATCAGGGCTATCCTAAAACAAGTACATTTTGCCAAGTTCTCGACACGCTTAAAATGGCGCGTGACTTGCATCCAGGTCAAAAGAACAACCTTGATGCATTATGCCGTCGTTATGATGTAGATAACGCTAAGCGTACTTTGCATGGCGCATTGCTGGATTCTGAAATATTAGCTGATGTTTACCTTGCTATGACTGGGGGTCAAACAAAGCTGAATTTGAATCAAAATAAAGATGATGGCAGCGATCAACAAAAGGGTGGAATAAAACGTTTAAGTAGCGATAGAGCGCCGCTTATTGTATTGCATGCAGATGATGCAGAACAAAGCGCACACGAGGCGCGATTAGATCTCGTTAATAAAGAAGGCGGTCAATGTTTATGGCGCGCTGAATAAGGCTAATAAATGAAAACGATGTATTTTGTAACAGCGCTATGCACAGCTAGTTTTTTTACAAGCCATGCGTATGGTGTTAAGCAAGTTGAGGTACTAAAGCGCGACGGGCAACAAAATGAGATCCCTCTTTTAGAAAATCGTTTTCGTATCGACAGCCAAGTTGATGAAATAACTTTACTCTTCTTTAGAAAGTCAGGCGCGCCAGCCGTTATTTTAGTCAGACCAGACGGAAGCAAGTATTTTGCTACTGAGTCGGTTAAAAACCCTAATTTGGAGTGGTTTGACGAGCTAAACTACGATCTTGTTACTATTAAAAATCCTATGCCAGGGCCATGGCAAGTAATCGGCAGTATATTGCCCGAAAGCCGAATTGTAGTGCTTGGGGAAATTTCTCTTTTGGCAGATCCACTCCCGCCTATGTTATTTAGAGGTGAGACACTCAAAATCACTGGAAAAATATTAAATGATGGCGAGTCAATTAATGCCAATTTATTTAAAGATGTGGTGAGCCTCAATGTCGACTTTGTTAGTACTAATAATGATGCATTTGCTAACTTTGGGACTAGCACACAAGAAGTCGCCTCATTTAAAGACGACGGACGGGAATTTGATGAGCGCTCAAACGACGGTATTTTTACTGGTGAGTTTAAATTAGATTTTCCAGAAGGAGAGTGGATACCAGAATTGTACGTTGCAACACCTTTACTACAGCGCCGTATAGTGCAAGACACAATTATCGTTCATGAGCCTCCTTTTAGTTACGATATTGTACTCGGTGAGGAAAATATTGATGAGCATCTGCTTACTATTAATATTGATAGTAAAATAGTTAAAGCAGAAACAGTGCTTATTCAGGGTAAAATTTACTATCCCAATAATGAAGAACAAATGTTTACCATTGATGCCGCACCTAATGCATCACGTCAGCTTGCAATTAAAAATTATGATTGGGGTCGATATAGTGTTGAGTTGTCTGTTTTTGGTACAAATATTAATGGTCGTGAATTTATGGCGACGCTCCCAACATACAAATTTGAAATAGCACGACCTATCGAAGCCGTACCAGAAATCGATCCTAGTACAATAATTAACCCCGGCCTTATGATTGAGAGCGAACCCGAAGAAGAGAAAATGGCAACAACGACATTAATTAGCTTAATCGTTGGTTGTAATTTGTTCGTTTTATTAATGGGTTGGCTTGGTGTTCGTATATTTGTTCAGAAAAAACCAATTAAATTTAAAGTTAAGCTGCCTTTCTTAAATAAAAAGAAAGACGAAAATAGTGAAATGACTGATTCCAAAAATAATCAAAGTAGTTCAAACGGGTCAAAAAATGACAAATCAGGTGGAATTTTAAACCTTTCGATGTCAGATGACTAAAAAACCTATAAAAAAGTAAAAAAGCCCTTGACGAAATAGGGGCTGGTTCGTATTATTCACGCCGCTGTTAAGGGAGACCTAAACGGCACCGGAAATATGGAGTGGTAGTTCAGTTGGTTAGAATACCGGCCTGTCACGCCGGGGGTCGCGGGTTCGAGTCCCGTCCACTCCGCCATTTTCGAAAACTTGTAAGTACTAAGCTGGAGTGGTAGTTCAGTTGGTTAGAATACCGGCCTGTCACGCCGGGGGTCGCGGGTTCGAGTCCCGTCCACTCCGCCAACACTTACACAACGTAT